>NZ_JBBARU010000009.1:0-24400 GCF_040399605.1 Rhodovarius sp.
GTGAGCCGAGGCGAAAGGAACAGGCTCTATAGCCGTTTCACCGTCTTCGCTTCCGGTGAAATGGCTGCGGACGCCGCTGTGTTCACTGCGCGTGGTCGCGTTTACGGCGAGTTCGCCTCAACGGATGAGGCTCTGACCCACCCACTTCATCCCCCCGGCCGCGGCACTCGGGGCGCGCTGCGCGCGGCGGATGGCAATTCGCCAAAGGCCGCGCGATACCGCCGGGCGAACAGCCCGAGATGGCTGAAACCGCTATCCAGGGCCGCGCTGGTGACGGAATGGCCGGCTGCGTGATCAAGCAGCAGGCTGCGGGCATGGGCGAGGCGGCGGGCGGTGATGTGTTGCACGATGGTCCGGCCCTCGATCAGGCGGAACAGATTCTGCAACAGACGGATGCTGCATCCCGCCGCTTCGGCGATAGCGGCGATGCGGATATCCTCAGCGAAATGGGCGTCGATAAATTGGATTGCACGGCCAAAATAACGCATGGCACGCGGCGTGGGGCCATCGGCCAGCCCGCCGGCCAGGGCCTGGGCCAGGGATAGCAGCAGAATGTCGCCCGCCTCCTGCCGATAGCGGGCCTCATCCAGCAGCAACATCTCTCCCGCGCCAATCAATTGATGCAAGGAAAGGATGTTCCGGCGATAGGCCGAGAAATCATAGCGGTCTGGGTCTGCCTCGACGCCGCGAATGACCAGCGCGGGATTGTCGGGCATAAAAGCGCCGATGGCACGGCCAAGCACCTCATGGCTGCATGACAAGGCGACACCCTGGTAGCCTGCGCCGACCCGCAGCGAGACGTCGTCATGGATATGCGGCATAACAGTGCCGGGAGCGGGCGCCTTGCTCCGGGTGCGGCGGGTGATCTCCACATGGCCGCGCAACATGGTGGCAAAGAAAGCGCTGTCCGATGTGCCGCTAAAACAGTATCCGGCCGTCTCCTGCACAACGATCCTGATCTCACCGCAATGGATAACATGGACCCTGGCGCTCCATTCACCCCCTGCAGCGGCGGGGGAAAAGCCCAGTAAATTCGGCCGAAACGCGCGCATGACGCTAAAGAAATGCTCAGGATCAGCTGTGTCGATGACCTTGAAGCTCTCAAGCGGTTCGGTGACTGGAGTCATTGGAACTTGTCTGACGATCCCTCTTAAAAAAGACTAACCTATGTTTTTAAATTTTTGTCGCAAAAATAAACTTGCCAGGCTGCATGAGAGCGGCGCGGGGCGCCTGCGTGGCGACGTCCGGACCACATGCCACACGCACCGCCTGAGACTGCCATGTTCCGTGCCAGCAACTATCGCAATTCGGCAGGCGGCCGATTGTTTTGCCAGCCAGCAAAGCCTCACCGCGCGCTTGACATTTATAGGCCAATAATCCTATATCTATCATGCCTTCGCTGTTTGAAACCCCGCATCCGATTGTCCAGAACCGGGCGCATCAGCCGTTCCAACGAAGCATTTGAGCGGATAAAGATGCTCGACAAACAAAAGCCTAGAGCCTGTGCAGTGAGCCCTTGCGAACGGAACAGGCTTTGGAATACGCAGGCTTTTCAGCGCTATCCCGCTCGGCTGAGGCAATTTGTCCGAATACGACATTCTTCGCGCCACAGCGTTTCGGGCCATCAGCCCTCGGCCGAAAGCTCCCGCTCCACAATTGCCGCCAGCACCCCCGCGCCAAAGGGGATGGCCTCGTCGTTGAAGTCATAGCCGGGGTGATGCAGGTCCCGCGTTGCCCCATTGCCGATATTGATGAAGGCCCCCGGCACCGCCTGCAGGAAATAGGCAAAATCCTCGCCGCCCATGCTGGGGGGCTGGTTGCGGTTCACCTGCCCCTCCCCCACCAGCGCGGCCGCGACATCGGCCATGCGCTCTGCATTCTCGGCATGGTTCACCAAGGGCGGCGTGAGGACCCGAAAATCCAGGCTGGCGGTGCAGGCAAAGCCCAGCGCCACATCCCGCGCCAAGGTCTCCATTCGCTGCCGCACCAAATCCATCACCTCGGCCGAGAAGGCCCGCACCGTGCCAAATAGCCGCACCGTATCGGGAATGACATTATAGGCCCGGCCCGTCTCCATTCCCGTCACGCTCAGCACGGCGGGGGAATGGGCCGAAACATTGCGCGCCACCACGCTTTGCAGCGCCGAAATCAGCGCCGCCCCGGCCACCACCGGGTCCTGCGTCACCCCCGGCCGGGCCGCATGGCCGCCCTTGCCCTGAATATGGATGTCAAAAAACGCCACCCCCGCCAGCATCGGGCCCGGATTAATGCCGTAATGCCCCACCGGCATCCCCGGCTTGTTGTGCAGGGCATAGACGGCATCGCAGGGGAAACGCTCAAACAGCCCGTCCTTCTGCATTGCCGGCGCGCCGCTGCCCAATTCCTCCGCCGGCTGAAACAGCAGATGCACGGTGCCATCAAAATTGCGCGTCTCGGCCAGATACCGCGCCGCCGCCAGCAGCATGGTGGTGTGCCCATCATGGCCGCAGCCATGCATTTTGCCGGGCGTTGTCGAGGCATGGCCGAAGCCATTGGTCTCGCTCAGCGGCAGCGCATCCATATCGGCGCGCAGGCCAATGCTGCGCGGCGCATTGCCCCGCCCCTTGCCGCGGATCACCCCCACAACGCCAGTGCCGCCCAGGCCGCGATGGACTTCAATGCCCATCGCCTCCAGCCGCTCGGCCACCAGCGCGCTGGTCCGGCTTTCCTCGAAGCCCAACTCCGGATGGGCATGCAGGTCGCGCCGCCAGGCGGTGTATTCGCCCAGATGCCGGGCTATGGCGTCGATCGGGTTCATGGCTCTCTCTCCAGTAAGGCGCGGGCCAGCCTATCGAACTCCGCAATGCTCAGCGTTTCCGCCCGGCGTTCTGGCGCTATGGCGCAGGATTCCAGCAATGCATCCGCGCCGCCAAGCGCCTTGAGGCTGCCACGCAGCATTTTTCGCCGCTGGCCAAAGGCGGCGGCGGTCAGGCGCTCCATCGCCGCCAGCAGCGGCGGCGCCGGCTGCTCGGCATGCGGCACCAGCCCCACCACGGCGGAATGCACCCGCGGCGGCGGGAAAAACGCCCCCGGCGGCAAATGCAGCATCACCGTGCAGCGGCAGAGCCATTGGCTCAGCACCGCCAGCCGGCCGTAATGCTCGGTGTCGGGGGCGGCGCAAATGCGCTCCGCCACCTCCTGCTGGAACATCAGCGTCAGCCGCTCAAAGGCGCCCGCCTGCCGCAGCCAGCCGATCAGCAGCGGCGTGCCGACATTATAGGGCAGGTTGGCCACGATCTGGCGTGGCGCTTCCAGGGCCGTCACGGCATCGAGCTTCAGCGCATCCTGATGCAGCACTGTCAGCCGCGGCTCGGCCAATTCGGCCAGGGCGGCGATGGCGCGGGTATCCAACTCGCAGGCGAGCAATGAGGCCAATGGCCGCGCCAGCAGCGCCCGGGTGAGGCCACCCGGCCCGGGCCCGACCTCCAGCACATGACGCCCCGTCAGGTCTCCAGCGGCGGCGGCGATCCGGGCACATATCCCCTCATCCAGCAGAAAATGCTGCCCGAGGGATTTGCGCGGCGCCAGCCCGTGGCGGGCGATGACATCGCGCAGCGAGGCGGTTTGGCTCAGCTCCGGGCCTCGATCACGGCGCGGCGGCGCAATTCGCGCAGCAACTGGCGCGAGAGCAGCTCCACCCGCTCGCCCAGCAGCACCTGGCGGGCCTGGTCATTGGTCATGGTCGGCGCCTCCCGCTGCTCGCGGGCGCAGACCATGATCACCGCCACGCCATCGGGTGAGATCACCGGCTGCGAGGCCCGGCCAATGGCCAACGAGGCCAGCAGCGAGCGCAGCTGTGGCGGGTTGATAGCCTCAAGGCGGATCGGGCCGGGATCCATCGGTCGATCGGATGAATGCAAGCCCCGACCGGCGGCTTCAAGCGCTTCGCAGCCCCGCGTGGTTTGGGCGATGCGGCTGGCACGTTCGGCCACGGCGCGCTGCGCGTCGGTTGGGTTAGCCGGGTCCAGACGGCCGGGGAAGGCGATGAAAAGCTGGCGGATATCCAACTGGGTGCCAGCGGATTCGCGCCCGCCCTCGCGGCGCTGGCGCAAGGCGACGATCTGGAAGCCGCCGGCCACGCGAATGGCATTGGAGATGGCACCGGGCGGCATGCGGTTCACCAGCCCGGCGACTTCGGGGTCCAGCCGGCGCTCGCTCACCCAGCCGAGATCACCGCCCGAAAGTGCGGTCTGCGACTGGCTGAACTGGGTGGCTGCGACCGGGAAGGCGAGGCCACGGCGCAGCTGGCCGACCACCTCATCGGTGAAGCGGCGCACCTCGGGCTCTGAATTGGGATCATCCACCGGGATGAAAATCTCGCTCAGCAGGAATTCCACCTGGCCCTGGCGGGCGCGGGCGGCGGCGATGGTCTCGGCCACTTCACTGGGCTGCGGCTCGGCCTGGGGGCCGAGCAGGCTGCGCAGCAGGCGGCCCCAGCCGATCTGGGCGCGAAGCTGGTCGAACAACACGCGCGGCTGAATGCCGGCGGCGCGCAGCTGGGCGGTCAGGGCGCCGCGGGGCAATTGGTTGCGGCGCTCGATTTCGGTGAGCGCCTCGGCAATGTCATTGTCGCTGACCTGAATTTGCCGGCGCTGGGTTTCCTGGATGCGCAGGCGCTCATCCACCAGCAGCCGCAGCACCTGCGGCTCCAGCCGCAGCAGGGAATCCGGCGTTACGCTCATGCCGGCATTGAGGGCGAAGAGGCGGGTGCGGCTGCGCACTTCGGCCTGGGTCACCACATCGCCATTGACGATGCTGAGAATGCGATTGCCGGCAGCGGGCGGGGTGGCGGCGGGCGGGGTTTGCGGCGCGGGCCCCTGGGCCAGCACCCCCACATGGAGGATGACGAGAATCGCCAGGGCAAGAGGGGCTGCGCGGAACATGGAAGGGTCTTTAGCCTCCCGCGTCGTCGCTGGAAATGGCCTGCATGCAGCCCTGCAGGTAACCAATGGCGCGGGCAGCGCAGGTTGGGCCATCAGGCATATATTGAAAGGGCTCAACGCCGCATCGCCCGCGATAGCCCATGGCCGATAACTGCCGCAGGATGGGCGCGAAGCGGTCACTCCCCTGGCCTGGCGCGCGCTTGTTGCGGTCATTGAGGTGGATATGGCCGATCTGCCCGCCGGGGATATGCCGGGCGAGCAGCGCGCAGACATCCTCTGCCTCGCCATTGCCGCTGGCGCAGACATCGAGCATGGCCAGCAGATGGGGGTTGCCGAGTTGTGTGGTGAAGGCCGCCGCCTCCGCCACTGTGGTCATCCAATTGGTCTGGCTGGCATCGAGCGGCTCCAGGCAATAGGTCACGGAGGCCTCACGCGCCCATTCACCGGCCTGGGCCAGGGCGTCCTCGGCGCGGGCGGCATCGCCCGGGGCCTCGACACGGCGCTGGCCGGGGCTGCCATGGACGAGATATTCGGCGCCCAGATCGGCAGCGAGGAAGACAAGGCCGCGCATGAAGGACAGGGTCTGGCGGCGCAGCGCTGCATCGGCCGAAGTGATGGACAGGCCGGCGGGCGCCACCAGCAGCCAATGCAGCCCCAGGATCGGTGCGCCGGCATCGCGGGCGAGGCGGCGCAGCCTGGCGCGTTCCGCGGCCGGCAGAAGATGCGGCGCGGTAGCATCGAGGGTGAAGGGGGCGACCTCCAGCCCGGCATAGCCGAGGGAGGCGGCGAGATCCGCCTGGGCGGCGAAATCGAGGTCGCGCACGACCTCATTGCAGAGCACAAATTCCATGGCTTGAGCCTAGCCCAGCGCGGCCGGGACGGCGAGTGCGTGGCCCAGCCGCCCCTCAGAGGCGAGCAAACTTCGCCCCCGCCCCGCATCAGGAGCGGCGGCGTCTCCAGGGATGAGCGCCTATCCCCGCCTTCGGGCTCAGCGCCCGGTGAGGATGCGCTCCACCAACTGCTTCACACTTGGTACGAAACCGTTCGAATAGAACGGGTCTGAGGTGAAGCGATAGGCGTTGTGGCCAGCGAACATGAGGTTGCGCTCCAGCGAGCCGTCATGGGCGACATCCTGCAAGGTCTTCTGGATGCAGAAGCTGCGCGGGTCGGCCCGCTTGCCATTGGTGTAGTCGGGGCCGTTCTGCGTCCAGTTGCTGAAGCGGCAATGGGAGAGGCAGCCCATGCAGGCCACCTGGTCATCGATGATCTCGCGTGCCGCCTCTGGCGTTTCGAAGACCAGGGTATTGTCGGGGGTGCGCAGGGTTTCGGTGAAGCCGGCCTTTTCCCAGGACTGGGCGCGCGCATTGTCATGCGGCGTGACCCAGACCGGGCGACGGCGGGGGCCCACGAGGTATTCGGCGGTATGGTCGCCCACCGCTTCGGAAGAATAGGCGATCTGCCGCTCGCTGCGGGCTTCCAACTCGCCCAGAAACTCATTGTGCACGGCGGAGCTGTAAAAGCCGGTCGGCGAGAAGTTTTGCAGCGAGACATCGCCGGGCTGCAGGGTGATCAGGCGCTTTTTCCAGGCGTCGCTGATTGGGCTTTCCTGGGTCAGCAGCGGGCGGGTGCCGAATTGGAAGGCGATGGGGCCGAGATCGGCATTGTCGATCCAATCTTCCCATTCCTCCAGCCACCAGACGCCACCGGCCATGATGATGGGCGTATCGCCCAGGCCGAATTCGCGCATCTGGTTGCGCAGGGCCAGCACGCGGGGGAAGGGGCTTTCGGGCTTGCGCGGATCCTCGGAGTTGGAGAGGCCGTTATGGCCGCCCGCCAGCCAGGGATCCTCATAGACCACGCCGCCCAGCAGCTCGCGCGCCTTGGAGTAGCTGCGCTTCCACAGCGCGCTGAAGGCGCGGCCGGAGCTGACGATTGGGTAGTAATGCACGCCATATTCGCGGGCGATATCGGCCAGGCGATAGGGCATGCCAGCACCACAGGTGATGCCGTTGACCATGCCCTTGGCGCCATCGAGAATGCCGCGGATCACCCGCTCGGCGCCGCCCATTTCCCAGAGGATATTGGCATGGATACGGGCATTGGGGCCGCCGCGCTCGCGCGCTTCGATGGCCTGGGCGATGCCGCCCTTGATGCCATATTCGACCAGCTCTTCATGCCTCTCGCGCCGGGTCTTGCCCGAATAGGTCTGACGGATGATCTCGCCCTGAGCGTCATAACTATCTGCATTGACGGCCGAGAAGGTGCCGACGCCGCCGGCGGCCGCCCAGGCGCCTGCTGTCGCGCCATTGGAGACGGCAACACCCTTGCCGCCCTCCACCAGGGGAAGAACATCCACCCCGCCCATGCGTATTGCGTTGATGGCCTTCACTGGCAGCCGTCCTCAGGTTTGAAATCTTACATAATCGAGAAAACGGGCCGGTCCAGATGGAACCGGCCCTTTTGTCCAATAAACTGAGCAGCGAACCGCCCCGTCGTTCAATCAGTCACGATCATTGCGGCGGGGGCGGCGATCGCCATCGCGGCGGGGGCGGCGCTCACCCTCCTCGCCTTCCTCACCTTCCGGGCGGCCGCCGCGCTTGGGGCCCACCTGCTCGGTGATGTCGGCGCCCGTGGCCTGGTCCACCACGCGCATGGAGAGCTTCACCTTGCCGCGATCATCAAAGCCGATGACCTTGACCTTCACCGCATCGCCTTCCTTGACCACATCGGTGGTCTTGTTGACGCGCTCAGCGGCCAGTTCGGAGATATGGACCAGACCGTCCTTGGCGCCGAGGAAGTTCACGAAGGCGCCGAATTCGGCGGTCTTGACCACCTTGCCGGTGTAGATGGCGCCGATCTCGGCTTCCTGCGTCAGGCCGCGGATCTTGGCGATGGCCGCATCGGTGTTTTCCTGGCTGGCGGAAGCGATCTTGATCGTGCCGTCATCCTCGATGTCGATCTTGCAGCCGGTCTGCTCGACGATCTCGCGGATCACCTTGCCGCCGGTGCCGATCACGTCGCGGATCTTCTCCTTGGGCACCTGGATAACCGTGATGCGCGGCGCGGTGGCCGCCACCGAGCTGCGCGCGCCGCCAATGCCCTTGGCCATCTCGCCCAGGATATGCAGGCGGCCATCCTTGGCCTGGTTCAGTGCGGTGTGCATGATGTCGAAGGTGATGGACGTGATCTTGATGTCCATCTGCAAGGCGGTGATGCCCGCCTCGGTGCCGGCCACCTTGAAGTCCATGTCGCCGAGGTGATCCTCGTCGCCCAGGATATCGGACAGGACGGCAAAGCCGCGGTCTTCCTTGATCAGGCCCATGGCGATGCCGGCCACCGGGCGCAGCAGCGGCGCGCCGGCATCCATCAGCGCGAGCGAGGTGCCGCACACCGTTGCCATGCTGGAGGAGCCGTTGCTCTCGGTGATCTCGGAGACCACGCGCATGGTGTAGGGGAAGGCTTCCTTCGAGGGGAGCACCGGGTGGATGGCGCGCCAGGCGAGCTTGCCATGGCCGATCTCACGCCGGCCGGGGGAGCCCATGCGGCCCGTCTCGCCCACCGAATAGGGAGGGAAGTTGTAGTGCAGCATGAAGCCCTCGCGGTATTCGCCCGCCAGCGCATCAATCACCTGCTCATCCTGCCCGGTGCCCAGCGTGGCGACGCAGAGCGCCTGCGTCTCGCCACGGGTGAAGAGGGCCGAACCATGCGAGCGCGGCAGCACGCCGACCTCGGCCACGATCTGGCGCACGGTCTTGGTGTCGCGGCCATCGATGCGCATGCCGGTGTCGAGAATGGCGTTGCGCACCACATCGGCTTCGAGCGACTTCATCAGCCCCTTGGCGGCGGCGACATCAGCACCTTCGGCTTCAAGGGCGGCGATGACGGCCTTCTTGGCATCACCCACGGCCTTTTGGCGGGCCATCTTCTCGGTGATCTTATAGGCATCGGCCATGCCGGCGGTGCCGAGGGCGGCGATGCGGGTCTTCAACGCGGCCTGCGCCGGGTCTTCCAGCACCACGTCCCAGGCATCCTTGGCGGCGTGTTCGGCCAGCTCGATGATGCCCTGGATGACGCTTTGGAAGCTGTCATGGCCGAACTTGACGGCACCCAGCATCACCTCTTCCGACAGCTCCTGGGCTTCGGATTCGACCATCAGCACGCCCTCGGCAGTGCCGGCGACGACGAGGTCGAGCGCGCTCAGCTTGCGCTGCGCGGCGGTGGGGTTCAGCACATAGGCGCCATCGATATAGCCGACGCGGGCGCCGGCGATGGGGCCGAAGAAGGGGATGCCCGAGATGGTCAGCGCGGCCGAGCAGCCGACCATGGCGACGATGTCGGGATCATTCTCCAGATCGTGGCTGAGCACGGTGGCGATGACCTGCACCTCGTTGCGGAAACCCTCGGGGAAGAGGGGGCGCAGCGGGCGGTCGATCAGGCGCGAGACCAGGGTCTCGCTCTCGGAGGGCCGGCCTTCGCGCTTGAAGAAGCCACCGGGGATCTTGCCGGCCGCGAAGGCCTTTTCCTGGTAGTTCACCGTGAGCGGGAAGAAATCCTGGCCCGGCTTGACCGAGCGGGCGCCGACCACGGTGCAGAGCACGATGGTGTCACCGAGGCGCGCCATGACGGCGCCATCGGCCTGGCGGGCGATCTTGCCGGTCTCAAGGGTGAGGAGCTGGCCGCCCCAGGAGACGTCCTTGCGGAAATATTTGTCGAACATCAATCGTCCTTCTGGGGCATCGGTGCCCCGCAACATTGTCAGGACGGCGCGCAGAAAGAGGTGCCCGCATACGTCGGCACAAAGCACTTCGGGGCATGCGGTGCGGATGGGCCCGACGCTGTCCCGATCATTGGGAAGGCGCGAGGTTGAGGCCGCCCACATGGCCGGAAATGCCATGCCGGGCCGGAGGGATTCCGGTTCGTATCAGGGCGCCATTTTGCCGCGCACCGCTGTGACCAGACCCGAGAAGGGCCCAACCACGCGCCCCTATGCCCCAGACCGCGGCAAAACGCCAGCGTTCAGCGCGCAAAGCCTATTAACATGCCCCAGCTTGCGGCCGGGGCGTATCTCCGCCTTGCCGTACCAATGCGGCACAGAGGCAGGGTCGGCCAGGGCAGCGGCCCAGAGTGCGGCACCTTCGGCGCCGACGAGATTTTGCATCACCACATCCGCATGCCGCCGTGGCGGCAGCACCGGCAGCCCGGCCACGGCGCGGATATGCTGGTCGAATTGGCTGACCTGGCAGGCATCCATCGTCCAATGCCCGGAATTATGCGGGCGGGGGGCGATTTCATTGGCGATGACCGCGCCATCGGGCATCACGAACATCTCAAGCGCCAGCACGCCCACCATGTTCAGGCCTTCGAGCAGGCGGCGGATATGGGCCTCGGCCACCGCGCGTGTCGTCGCATCGATGTTGGCGGGAACGATGCTCTGGTCGAGAATATGGTGGCGGTGGCGGTTTTCGGTGATGTCGAAAATGGCAATGGTGCCGTCCACATCGCGCGCGCCCACGGCGGAAATCTCCAGGCTGAAGGGCATATAGGCCTCCCAGACCAGCGGGTGCGGGGCGAGGCGGGCGAGGGCGGCGCGCGCCTCGGTGAGGTTTTCAACCTTGGCCTGGCCGCGGCCATCATAGCCCAGGCGGGTGGTCTTCAGCACGGCGGGGAAGGGCATGGTGTCGAGGTCCTCGGCCCGTTCGACCACGCCCCATGGTGCCACCTGAATGCCCATGCTGCCGAGGAAGCGCTTTTCCAGCACCCTATCCTGGCCAATGCGCAGCACCTGGGTGCCCGGCCGGCAGGGCACGCCTGAGGCGTCCAGCACATCCAGCACGGCGGGGGGGATATTCTCGAATTCGAAGGTCAGCACATCGACGCTGGCGCAGAAGGCACGCAGCGCCTGGGCATCCTCGAAGGCGGCGATTGTGACGGCCGAGGCGACCTCGCCGCCCGGGCTGGCTGGCTCGGGGGTGAAGACATGGCTGTGATAGCCCAGCCGCGCCGCCGCATGGGCCGACATCCGGCCCAATTGGCCGCCGCCCAGAATGCCGATGGTGGCGCCAAAGGGCAGTGGTTCAGACCGGGGCGTCACCGATCGCCTCCGTCTGGCGGGCGCGGAAGGCGATCAGGCGCTGGCGCAGATCGGCATCGCCGAGCGCCAGGATGGAGGCCGCCAGCAGCCCGGCATTCTTCGCCCCGGCCTGGCCGATGGCCAGGGTGCCAACCGGAATGCCGCCGGGCATTTGTACGATGGAGAGCAGGGAATCCATGCCCTGCAGCGCCCCCTTGCCCACCGGCACGCCCAGCACCGGCAGATGCGTCATGCTGGCCACCATGCCGGGCAGATGCGCGGCACCGCCCGCACCGGCGATGATGACGGCGACACCGCGCGCCGCCGCGCCTTCGGCATAGTCCACCAGGCGCTTGGGGGTGCGATGGGCCGAGACGATCTTGGCCTCATGCGGCACGGCCAACTCCACAAGCACCTCCTGGGCGCGAATCATCACGTCCCAATCCGATTGGCTGCCCATGATGATGCTGACGATCGGCGGCAAGGTGGCGCTCCAGTCCCGGTGAAGGCCGCGCGGTTAGCACCCCGGGCCGGGCTGCGCCAGCGGGCGGCATGCATCCGCCAGCCAAGCGGCAGTGTGAGGGTCGCATAATGGGCTGATCTGGGCCAGCACGCGGGCGTGATAGGCGTCGATCCAGCCGCGCTCGGCTGTGGTGAGCAGGCTGGGTTCGATCAGGGCCTGGGCATAGGGGGCCAGGGTGAGCGTCTCGAATTCCAGGAAGGGTTTTGCCTGGTCGGGCCGGGGTTCGGCCTCGCGCACCAGCAGCAGGTTTTCGATGCGGATGCCATAGGCGCCGGGCAGGTAGAAGCCGGGTTCGTTGGACAGGATCATGCCGGGCGCCAGGGGCACGGGCTTGGCGGCGCGGGAAATCGTCACCGGACCTTCATGGACGGAGAGAAAACTGCCCACGCCATGGCCGGTGCCATGATCGTAATCCAGCCCAGCATCCCAGAGCGGCCGGCGGGCCAGGGCATCGAGATGCGGGCCGGCGACGCCACGCGGGAAGCGCGCCGTGCCCAGCGCGATATGGCCTTGCAGCACGCGGGTGTAGCGCTGGCGGAGCCCCGGGGGCGGGGCGCCGGGGCCGGTGAAGAGGGTGCGGGTGATATCCGTCGTGCCATCGCGATATTGCGCGCCGCTATCGAGCAGAAAGCATTCATCGGGGTTGATGCGGCGGTTGGATTCGGTGGTTGCGCGGTAATGGACGATGGCGCCGTTTTCGGCCGCGCCTGCGATGGCGGGGAAGGATTCGCCCTGGAAGAGCGGCACCTCGCGGCGGAAGGCCAGCAATTGCTCGGCTGCCGCCATTTCGGTGAGGCCGCCGCGGGGCGCCTCTGCGGCGAACCAGGCGAGGAAGCGCGCCATGGCCACCGCGTCGCGCTGATGGGCGTGGCGGGCGCCCTGCTGCTCGGTGGGGTTTTTCTGCGCCCTTGGCAGGCGGCAGGGGTCTTCTCCGGTTACCAGCCTGGCGCCGGCATCACGCAGGGTGCGGGCAAACCATGCGGGGGTGGCATCGGCATCAAGTCGCAGGGTCCGGCCGGCATAGCGGGCCAGCGCGGCGGGCAGTGCGGCGCGCTCGGCCACTGACACCGCATTGCCGAGATGGGCGCGCAGCTCGGGGCCGAGTTTTTGGCCCTCCATGAACAATTGGACCGAGGCATCGGCGCCGAGTAGGGCGAAGCCTAGCGCCAGCGGGGTGTGGCTGAGATCGCCGCCGCGGATGTTCAGCAGCCAGGCGATGGAATGCGGGTCGGCCAGCACGGCGGCATCCTCGCCGGCGGCGCGCAGGGCGGCGGCGGCGGTTTCGCGCTTTTGCGCCGAATCCAGACCGGCATATTCAGCCGGGTGGATGCGGGCGGGGGCCAGGGGGGGGGCTGGGCGGTCAGGCCAGATCGCATCGATGGGGTTGCGCGCCAGGGGTACCAAGGTGACGCCACTGTAGCGGGCCAGCGCGGCCTCGGTGTGCAGCCAGGGGTCGTAGCCGATGGTCGTACCCGGCGGCGCAACCTCGCGCAGCCATTCAGGGGCGGGTTGTTCGATGAGGTGGCGACGCTCCCACAGCGCGGCGTCGGTCTGCTGCGCGACCTGGGTGGTGTAGCGGCCATCGGTGAAGATAGCCGCGCGCCCGGCCAGCACCACGGCCAGGCCAGCACTGCCGGTGAAGCCGGAGAGCCAGGCCAGGCGCTCGCCCGAGGGGGGGACGTATTCGCCCAGGAACTCGTCGCTGCGGGGGACCAGAAAGCCATCCACGCCTTGGGCGGCAAGCTGGGCGCGGAGGGCGGTGAGGCGTTCAGCGGGGGTCATCGGATCAATCTGGCCTGGAATGGGGCGGGGTTCCAGTGACCCAAAATCGGGCTTGCGCTGATCCGCCCATGACAAGTGAGGCTTTCGGCCCTATGTGAGGGTCAATCATTGTCGGGGGCCCTGCCCCGGCCCTTCTTCCATCCCGGAACCCCTATGTCCGACACGCCGCTCGATCGCATCCGCAATTTCTCGATCATCGCCCATATCGATCATGGGAAATCGACGCTGGCGGATAGGCTCATCCAGACCACCGGCGCGCTCTCGGCGCGGGAGATGACCGAGCAGGTGCTCGACAATATGGATATCGAGAAGGAGCGCGGGATCACCATCAAGGCGCAGACCGTGCGCCTGACCTACCGCGCCAATGACGGGCTGGACTATACGCTGAACCTGATGGACACGCCGGGCCATGTGGATTTCGCCTATGAGGTGAGCCGCAGCCTTGCCGCATGCGAGGGTTCGCTGCTGGTGGTTGATGCCTCACAGGGGGTTGAGGCGCAGACGCTGGCCAATGTGTATCAGGCGCTCGATGCCGGGCATGAGATTGTGCCGATTCTCAACAAGATCGACCTGCCGGCTGCCGAGCCGGACCGGGTGAAGCAGCAGATCGAGGATGTGATCGGCCTCGACGCAACCGATGCGGTGATGATCTCGGCCAAGACCAGCCTCAATATCGAGGGGGTGCTGGAGGCCATTGTCACCCGCCTGCCGCCGCCCAAGGGCGACCCGGATGCACCGCTGAAGGCGCTGCTGGTGGATAGCTGGTATGATGCCTATCTGGGCGTGATCATTCTGGTTCGGATCAAGGACGGCATCCTCAAGCGCGGCATGAAGGTGCGGATGATGTCGAGCGGCTCGACCCATCTGATCGACCAGGTGGGCGTCTTCACGCCCAAGATGGTGCAGCGGGATTATTTGGGCCCGGGCGAGATGGGCTATCTCAATGCCGCGATCAAAACCGTGGCTGATACCAATGTGGGCGATACCATCACCGAGGACCGCCGCCCGGCCGAGGAGGCCCTGCCCGGCTTTAAGCCGAGCATTCCGGTGGTGTGGTGCGGGTTGTTCCCCATCGATGCCGATGATTTCGAAAAGCTGCGCGATGGGTTGTCCAAGCTGCGGCTGAACGATGCCTCCTTCCATTACGAGGCGGAGAGCAGTGCCGCGCTGGGCTTTGGCTATCGCTGCGGCTTTTTGGGGCTGTTGCATCTGGAGATTGTGCAGGAGCGGCTCTCGCGCGAGTTTGACCTGGACCTGATCGCGACCGCGCCCTCGGTGGTTTATCGCCTGCGCAAGACCAATGGCGAGGAATTCGAGCTGCACAATCCGGCCGATATGCCCGATGGCAGCTTGCTCGATAGCATTCAGGAGCCTTGGATTAAGGCGACGATCTTTGTGCCCGATGATTATCTCGGCGCGGTGCTGACGCTGTGCAATGAGCGCCGCGGCCAGCAGGTGGAGCTGACCTATGTGGGCAGCCGCGCCATGGCGGTGTATCGCCTGCCGCTGAATGAGGTGGTGTTTGATTTTTATGACCGGCTGAAGAGCATTTCTCGCGGCTATGCCAGCTTTGACTATTCGATGGATGGCTATGAGGAGGGCGACCTCGTGAAGATCTCCATCCTGGTGAATAATGAGCCGGTGGATGCGTTGAGCTTCATGGCGCATCGCAATGCGGCGGAACGCCGGGGCCGGAGCATTTGCGAGAAGTTGAAGGAGCTGATCCCGCGTCAGCTCTTCAAAATTCCCATCCAGGCCGCCATTGGCGGGCGGGTGATCGCGCGCGAGACCATCTCCGCGATGTCGAAGGACGTGACGGCCAAATGCTATGGCGGGGATATTTCCCGCAAGCGGAAGCTGCTGGACAAGCAGAAAGAAGGCAAGAAGCGTATGAGACAATTTGGCAAGGTGGAAATCCCACAAAGCGCCTTCATTGCCGCGCTGAAGATGGATGCCTGAATATGGCAGAGCATCGGGGCTGCGTTTATACGGTTGGCCCGCTGAAGGGGCGCAATAATTGGCGCTGGACAACGTATAATGGGGCAACGCCGGCGGCCAAGCCGGTGGATACTGGCGATGTGATGGGCCAGCATGAGCGGGTGGCGAAGCAGGAGGCCATGGCTGCGATTGATGAGTGGCGGAAGAAGAACCGGGAGTAGGACACTCCAGCGGCGTCGCGTTTCTCTGCGGAATTCTTTCGCCTAGGCTGAGGCTGGAAGCGGGGGAAAATGTCGCCAATGCGCAATGTGCTCTTCATCATGGCCGATCAGTTGCGGCACGACCATATGGGCTGCGCTGGGCATCCCTTTCTGCGCACGCCCAATCTTGATGCCCTGGCCGCGCGCGGCACGCGCTTCACCAATGCCTTTGTGCAAAGCGGCATCTGCGGGCCCAGTCGGATGAGTTACTATACCGGCCGCTATGTCTCCTCGCATGGGGCCACGCATAATCGCGTGCCGCTTTCGGTGGGTGAGGTGACGCTGGGGTGGCATTTGCGGGAATCGGGCCGCGCCCTGACGCTGGCCGGCAAGACCCATGTGGTGCCCGACCGCCGCGGCATGGCCCGGCTGCATGCCGATGGCGCCGATGAATTGGCCGTGCTGCTGCGCGAGGGCTGGTTTCAATTGGTGGACCGCCATGATGGCCACCATGCCGAGCCGAATAGCGCCTATGCAAATTGGCTGCGGGAGAAGGGCTAGGACAGCGCCGACCCCTGGAGCGATTTCGTCATTTCGGTGACCGATGAGAATGGGGCGACACAATCGGGCTGGCATATGCGCAATGCCCGCCACCCCGCCCGCATCAAGGCCGAGCATAGTGAAACCGCCTATACGACTGATAAGGCCATTGGCTTTATCGAGGGCCAGGGCGCGAAGCCTTGGGTGCTGCATCTGAGCTATGTGAAGCCGCATTGGCCCTATATCGCGCCAGCACCCTATCACGCGATGTATTCGGCCAATGAATGCATGCCCGTCTCCCGCCATCCGGCCGAGCGCGGCGCCCATCCGGTGCAGGCTGCCTTCATGGATGAGGAGGTGGCGCAGAGCTTTCAGCGCGATGATTGCATCGAAACCGTCCGGCCGGCCTATCAGGGGCTGATCAGCGAATTGGACCATCATCTCGGACGGGTGTGGGAGACGCTGACCAGGCTGGATCTGTGGAAGGACACGCTGGTCATTTTCTGCGCCGATCATGGCGATTATCTGGGCGACCATTGGCTGGGCGAGAAGGAGTTGTTCCACGACTGCATCCAGAAGGTGCCCTTCATTCTGGTCGACCCGCAGGCCACCTGGCGGGGCGATGATGACCGGCTGGTGCAGGCGATTGACGTGGTGCCGACCATTCTCGATGCGCTCGGCCTGGCCCCGGCGCCGCATCTGGTGGAAGGCCGCTCGCTGCTGGCGCTGACCCGGGGTGAGCCGGCGCAGGCCTGGCGCGATGTGGCCTTTTCCGAACTCGACTGGACGTTCCGGGGGGCCAGGCTGCGGATGGGCATTCCGGTGGGGCACCACCATGCCTGGATGGTTCGCACGGCCGATTGGAAATATGTTCACTCGTCAACCGGCATGCCGCCGCAGCTTTTCGATCTGCGCGCTGATCGGGAGGAGTTTTTCGATCTTGGCCAGAGCCCGGAGCATGAGGCGGTGCGCGCGGCGATGAAGGAGCGGCTATTGGCCTGGTTCGCCAGCCTCAAGCGGCGCACCACCATCACCTGGGAGGAGGCGGAGGCGGGCACGGACTCCTACAAGAAGGCTGGCGTTTTCTATGGACAATGGTGATTTTGACTTGATTGGCGGAGACGCTTCACCAGATAGCCGCTAACCGTTCCAGGAAACAAAAATGTCATCAATATTGCGCCGTGCCGTCCTGGGTATGCCGCTTGCTGGCCTTGCGGCGCCTGCCCTGGCGCAGGCCTTCCCTGCCCGGCCGCTGACCATGATCGTCCCCTTCGCCGCCGGGGGGCCGACGGATACGGTGGCGCGGCTGATTGCGCAGGAGATGGGCCGCGATATGGGTGGCTCGGTCGTGGTCGAGAATGTCGCCGGCGCGGGCGGCACGCTGGGCGCGCAGCGCGTGGCGATGGCCCGGCCCGATGGCTATACCATTCTCTGCCACCATATCGGCATGGGGGTGATCCCCAGCCTGTACCGCCGCTTGGCCTATGATGCGGTGAATGGCTTTGAGACCATCGGCATGGTGACAGAGGTGCCGATGACCATCGTGGGCAAGCGGGACCTGCCGGCCAACAACCTGACGGAGTTGGTGGCGCTGATCCGCCAGCGGCGCGAGGGGCTGAACATGGCCAATGCCGGTATCGGCGCCGCCAGCCATCTATGCGGCCTGCTGTTCCAATCCGCCCTGGGTGTGGCGATGACCACAGTGCCCTATCGCGGCACGGGCCCGGCAATGAATGACCTGGTGGGCGGCACGGTGGATTTGCTGTGCGACCAGACCACCAATACCACCGAACACATCCGCGCCGGCACCATCCGCGCCTATGCGGTGACGACGAGTGCGCGCGTGGCCTCGCTGCCCGATCTGCCCACGGCCAATGAGGCTGGCATGGCGGGCTTTGCCGTCTCGGTCTGGCATGGGCTTTATGCGCCGCGTGGCACGCCGGCTGATATTGTGAACCGCCTCTCCACCGCCCTGCAGCATGCCCTGGCGGTGCCGGCGCTGGTCAGCCGTTTTGCTGATCTGGGCACGGCGCCGGTGCCTGCGGGACAGGCCACGGCCGCCTATCACCGGCAATTCTGGGCCGCCGATATTGCCCGCTGGCGGCCGGTGATTGAGGCTGCTTCGGCCTATGCCGATTGATCAGGGTGGGGGCGTGGTGGCGCGCAAGGCGGCGAGTTCCCGCCGCAGGGTGTAAAGCTGGTCGAGCAGTGAGAGCACGACTGGCAGGGCGGCATCATCCAATGCGAGGTCTTCGCGCAACTCCATCATGAGCGCGATTCGCGCGACGTCGATTTCGGTGAAGCTCGGGCCAGGCTCGGCCCGCACCATGCCCTCGGCCATCCATTCCTGCAGCTGCCCGGCTTCGAGGCCGGGGAAGCGCGCCACCAGGATGTCGAGCGTGATCACGCCGGAAAATCCAGCGCCGCGCGCGGGTCCTCCATCGCCGCCGGCGACCAAGCCTGGAGGAAGGCATCGAGCGCCGCATCGGCGGGGCCGATCACCACCTTCAGGGTCAGCAACAGGTCACCCGCGGGCTCGGCGCCATGCGCGGCCACGCCCTTGCCGCGCAGCCTGATCTGCCGGCCGGAATCGCTATGCGCCGGCAACGTCACCCGCAGACGGCCCGTGGGGGTTGGCACCTCGACCAGCCCGCCCAGAACCGCCTCGCGCAGGGAAACTGGCAATTCCATCGCGATATTACGCCCATCGCGGCGCAGCAGCGGATGCTCCTGCACGGTGATGCCGATCAGCGCATCCCCAGCCGCCCCGCCATTGCGCCCCCCCCCACCCTGGCCGCGCAAACGGAGCACCTGGCCTGTGGTGACGCCCGGTGGGATGCGCAGATTCAGCGAGCGGCCATCGGGCAGGCGCATGGGCGTGGTGGTGCCCAGCATCGCATCGATGAAGGAGACGTCGAGCCGATAGGATTCGTCCTGGCCCGGGCGGGGGGCTGCCTCTGCGCGGCGGCGTGCCTCGAACATATCGGCGAAGAGATCGTCAAAGGGCGATCCGGCGGATTGGCCGTCATGCCTGGCACCCTGGGCGGCCTCGGCATGCCGGCGATAGGCGTTGGTGGGGCGTTGCTCCTGGCCCTCGGCATCGATCTCGCCACGGTCAAACCGCGCGCGCTTTTCGGGGTCCGACAGGAGGTCATGCGCGGTGGAGACGGCCTTGAAGCGGGCCTCCGCCTCTGGCTTGCCGGGATTGAGATCGGGGTGGTGTTTGCGGGCGAGCTTGCGATAGGCGGATTTGATGGCCTCGGCCGAGGCGTCGCGCTTAAGCCCCAGCACGGCATAAGGGTCAAGGGCCATGCGCAATTCTCCTCTCGGACGCGGGATAGGGGGAGAAGGCGGGAAGAACCATGCCGCCTAGTTGTGGCTTCGCCTTGCCGGGTTCAACCGGCGGCGGGGCGGGCAAGAGGTTCAGCCCCTTAACAATACATCGATCTCGGCCTGGCCCATATCGGCCTGGCCGCGCGCTGCGGGTGCTACCGTGTGCAGGCCGGTGGCGACGATGAGCCTTTCAGCCGGCTCCGCCGGCGCGAAGGCGAAACGCTCCAGCATATTCTCCACCGACTGCAAGTGCTGGATGGCCCGGCGGATGCGCTGGCCGGTGACATCTTGGAAGGAGCAAGCCTCGAAAATCGCGCTGACCCGGCTGGCCAGCGCCTGGATGGAGGTGGGGTCACGGCTGTCGCTCATGATCCAGTCCTGGATCGCCTCGGCCGCTTCCATGATGGTGTTGGCGGCATTTTCTGTTGCGATAACAACAGCCTCCAGCTCAACGCCGCTATTGCGTGTATTGGCCGAGGGCGGGGCGACAAGGCCGGCTATCCGCTCCTGCACCACAGCGAGTTCGCGCGAGAGCCGTGCCTCGTTCATATCGACGAGTTCCATGCTGGCATGCAGCTCAGCGCCCAACTCGGCGATCCGGCGATCGACCAGGCGCTGCGTCTCGTTGAAGAGTGGTTGGATTTCGGCCCGCACTGCCTCGCGCACGGCAAGGAGCAAAGAAGCGTCTGGTGGCGTTGTCATGAACACGCTCCCTTTCTGATGGCGAGACATCGACATCAGGCGAATAGAGCGTGAACGGGTAAATAATCGCCTTAAGCGGCGGCACCGATCTGGGTGACGCGGCAAAAACACCAAGGCCCGGCCTTAGAGCCTGTTCCGTTCGCAAAGGCTCACTGCATAGGCTTTAAGCCTTTGTTTTGAAGGAATTTTTATCCGCTCAAACGATTCCATTTGAGCGGATGATGCCCTAGCCGGGCAGCGCCTTCAGCTCGGTCTCGACAAAGCTGAGTGGCGCGGGGCCGGCATTGACGACATTGTGCTCGGTACCGGCCACGCGCTGATAGGCCAGGCCCGCGGAGAGCTTTGCGGAGGCGGTGCTGCCATCGCCCATTTCGAGCAGCAATTCGCCGTCGGTCACCGGTACCACGACATAGGCCCAGCCATGGCGGTGAAAGCCGGTCTCGGCACCCGGGGCGAAATCCCAGCGGGTGACGCGGACATGCTCATTGTCGAGTTGCACCGTGGCAATGGCCGGCTCACGGCATCGCAGGGGCTCCCTCATTCCGCGGCCAGCTTTGCGGCCAGACCGGGCAGCGGGATGGCGCCGCTGGCGACCCATGCGGCCCAGGCGGCATCGGCCTGGGCGGCGTTGAGCGGCAAATGCGGCGGGCGGATATTGCGGAAGCCCGCATCGCCGGTGGAGCGGGCGATCACCTCGCGCAGATTGGGAATGAGGGGGGCTGCGGTGGCGGCCTTGCGGGTGGCGGTCAGCATGGCCTGGGCGGCATCGGCCTCGGGGCCTGTGCGCTTGGCATAGACAATGCCACCCCAATGGCAATTCGCATTGCCGGCGGCGGTGATGCAGCCGGCCCCACCCTCGGCCAGGATGCGCTGCACATATTCATCCGAGCCGGTATAGACCTCGAAGCCACGGCTGGCGAAGGCGTCGATCATCGCCTTCATATTGGCGTAGTCGCCAGAAGAGTCCTTCACGCCCTTGAACACGCCGGGATGGGCATTGAGCAGGCGCTCGATGAGCGCGAGCGAGAAGGGAACCGCCGATTGCTGCGGGAAATTATAGAGATAGAGGGCGATGCCGCCGCCGACGCGCTTCGCCACCTCGTCAAAATAGGCGAAGAGGCCGTCATCGCTCGGCGCCTTGTAGTAGAAGGGGGGCAGCAGCAGCACGCCGCGGCAGCCCTGCGCCTTGGCATGCAGGGTCAGCGCCACGGTTTCGGTCAGGCTGCTCACGCCGGTGCCGGGCATCATGCGCGCGGCGGGGATGCCGCGGGCGACCAGGCCCTCGACAATGGCCATGCGCTCCTGCGCGGAGAAGCTATTGGCCTCGCCGGTGGTGCCCAGCACGCCCAGGCCATTGGCGCCATTGGCCAGCAGCCAGGAGGCATGCGCCGCCATGGCATCGAGGTTGGGGGAGAGGTCGGCATGCATGGCGGTGAGCACCGCCACGTTGATGCCGCCATAGATCGCGTCTTTCATTTCGGCTTCTTCCTTTTGATTAATGGTCCGGCGCTGCGCGGGAGTTTCCCCGGCCAGAGCACGACATGGTCTTCCAATGCACCGGAATCGCGTTCGGTCACCACCCGCCCGGCGACGCTGATCCCGGCCTCGATCACGCTCTCCGCCCGGCCTGAAACCAGCGGATGCCACCAGGGCAAATCCCGCCCCTCCTGGAGCAGCCGATAGGCGCATGAGGGCGGCAGCCAGTCGATCTCGTTGAGCATTTGCGGGGTGAGTTGGATGCAGTCCGGCACAAAGCGCCTGCGCTGGGCATAATTCGAGCAGCGCGCGGTTGTGACATCGAGCAGCCGGCAGGCCACATTGGTGAAATGCAACTTTTCCGTGCGATCTTCCCGCAACTTGTGCAGGCAGCAACGCCCACAGCCATCGCAGAGGCTCTCCCACTCGTCGCGTGTCATAGCTTCGAGGCTTTTGTTATGCCAGAAAGGCTCCATACAATGAGTGTAGAAGCGAATCCGTCGGCGTCCAACCTGGCGTGCTGATCTTGGCTTAGGCGGTTCGTACAAAACGGGGGTTATATGGACAAGCTCAAGCAGTGGATGGCGGCGAACCCGCTCTATGGCAATGTGGTGGTCGCGGCGGCCACGGCCCTGGTGATCACTATATTGATGGACGCGACGCGCGGCCCGGGGCCGGTGGGCCCGATTGGGCCGGCCGGTGAGCGTGGTGCGATTGGCGCGGCTGGCCCGCGCGGCGAGGCTGGCCCGGCTGGGCCGCAGGGGCCTGTTGGACCGCAGGGTGTGGCCGGTGGTGCCGGCCCGCAGGGCGAACGTGGCGAGGTGGGCCCCGCAGGGCCCGCCGGCCAACAGGGCCCCACGGGCGCGCAGGGCATGGCCGGCGCGCCGGGTGAACGCGGCGCCGCGGGCGCGGCGGGCGACATTGGGCCCGCTGGTCCATCTGGCCCGGCCGGTGTCGCGGGTCCTGCCGGCCCTGCGGGGCCGGCTGGTTCCACCGGTCCTGTTGGCCCTGCGGGGCCGGCTGGTTCCACTGGTCCTGCCGGCCCGCAAGGCCCTGCTGGTCCTGCCGCCCAATAGGCCGCGTCGCGCAGTCATTCTGCGCGAACCCTGATGGTGGCGCCTGCGGCGTCACCACCGGTGTCGATCACGCTCACCCCGTAAATGCCGGGGCCTGGCGGGCGCCATGTTGCGTCCCGCCTAGCCATGTCATGCGGCAGGGCTTGGCCATCGACCAGGAAGGTCAATGGCCGCCGGCCGCGCGCAGCACAAGGCCGCCCAATTCGACCACCGCCCCCGGCGGTGGGAATAGCAGCCTGAGGCGGTCAGTCGCCTGAGCCATCACCGGCCGTTGCGGCCGGGGCCGCAGCCCTGGCAGGGGTGCGGGCGGAATCAATTCCATCATCCGCGCCAGGATGGGCAAGGCCAGGCGCGCGCCCGTGGCGCCTGGCCGGGGGCGTGCCATCCGGCCAGCCAAGCCAGCCCCCCGCGACATGGCGGGCATCGAAGCCCGTGGCCCAGGCATCCCGCCCGCGCCAGCTTGTGCCGCTCTTCCACGCCACCCCAGAAGGCCCGCCGCCAGCAGCATCATCCTGACCCTTCGCATGGCCATAACCTGCCCTATACGGCGAGCGGGCCGAAGCCTTGTGATATAGATATCAAGGAGCCGTGATGATGATGTTTGTTTCCTGGCTATACAGTTTTGCCCACCATCCGTATGAACTGAAAGGGTGGACGTTTGCCGTCTCAGACGCCCCGCCATTATTGCTGAGACCAAGGATAACCCCCATGGCGTTTCGCCCATCGAGCCTGCTTCTCACGCTCATTCTGGCGCTGCCCGCCCAGGCGCAATTCGGCCCCCAGGGTCCGCCCGCGGTGGGGGTGCAGCCGGCTGAACGCCGCCCGGTGACTGAAACATCGGAATTCGTGGGCCGGATCGAGGCGGTGAGCCGGGTGGATATTCGCGCCCGGGTGACCGGCTTTCTAGAGGCCCGGCTGTTCCAGGAGGGCGCCGAGGTGCCTGAGGGGGCGCCTTTGTTCCGCATCGAGCGCGCGCCCTTCGAGGCGCAGCTAGACCAAGCGCGCGCGACGGTGGCCTCGGCCCAGGCGACATTGCAAAATGCCCGTGTCGGCCTCTCCCGCGCCCGGGAGTTGCGCGCCACCGGCGCTGGCACCCAGGTGGCGCTTGATGCTGCCCTGGCCGGTGAACGCACCGGCGCCGCCGCCGTGCTGGGCGCCCAGGCGCAAGTGCGGGTGGCGGAGATCAACCTCGCCTACACGGATGTCACCGCCCCCATCGCGGGCAAAATCGGCCGCGCGGTCTATGCCGTGGGCAATGTGGTGACGCCAGGCGGCGAGCCGATGGCCACCATCGTCAGCCAGGACCCGATGCGCGTGGCCTTCACCGTCAGCCAGCGCCAGGCGCTGGAACTGCGGCAGCGCTTTGAGGCGCGCGGGGGGCCCTCGGCGGTGCTCGTGCGGGTGCGGCTGGTGGATGGCACAGCCTATAATCAGGTCGGCCGGATCGACTTCATCGACACCCAGGTGGACCGCAACACGGATACTTTGCTGGTGCGCGCCCTGATCCCCAACCCGGTGCGCCAGGCGCCGGGCAGCCAGGGCGATTCGCGCGAGTTGATCGATGGCCAATTTGTGACCGCGACGGTTGAGGGTATCGAGCCCGTGCAGGCCATTGTGGTGCCGCGCGCCGCGGTGGGCCAGGACCAGGGCGGTTTCTTCGTCTTTGTGGTGGGCGAGAATAATGTGGCGCAGCGCCGGCCTATCCGCCTGGGCCGCGGCACGGCGGAACTCGCCGTGGTGGAACAGGGGCTGCAGGCGGGCGAGGTGGTGATCACCGAGGGGGTGCAGCGGGTGCGGCCGAATTCACCGGTGAACCCAGCCCCTGCCGGCGCCGCCCC
>NZ_JBBARU010000009.1:24500-79919 GCF_040399605.1 Rhodovarius sp.
CGCCGCCCCGGCGGCACGGTAGGCCCACGCCATGCTTTCCTCCGTCTTCGTCGATCGCCCCAGGCTCGCCATTGTCATCGCGATTGTGACCACCATTGCCGGCGCGCTGGCGCTTTCGGTGATCCCGGTCAGCCAGTTTCCCAATATTGTGCCGCCGCAGGTGCAGGTGACCGCGCGCTATCCCGGCGCATCCGCCGCGGTGGTGGAGGCCACCGTCGCCCAGCCGCTGGAATCGGCGGTGAATGGGGTGGATCGTGCGCTCTATATGCGCAGCAATTCGGCCAATGATGGCACCTATACGCTGAGCGTCTCCTTCGCCCTGGGCACGGACCCGGATATTGCGACGGTGAATGTGAATAACCGCGTGCAGGCGGCGCTGGCCCGATTGCCGACGGAGGTACAGCGCAATGGCGTGACGGTGCGCAAGCAGTCATCGGCCGTGCTGCAGTTTCTGTTCGTCTATTCGCCCGATGCCTCGCGCACGCCGATTTTCCTGTCGAACTACACCACCATCAATATCATCGACCGGCTGGCCCGGGTGCCGGGGGTGGGGCAGGTCACCCTCTTTGGTGCCCTCGACTATTCGATGCGCATTTGGTTTGAGGTGGATCGGCTGATCAGCCTCAATGTTTCGCCTTCGGATATCATCGCCGCCATTCAGGGGCAGAATGTGCAGGCGGCGGTGGGGCGGATTGGTGCGCGGCCCACCGGGCCTGACCAGCAATTCCAGTTCAACCTGCAAACCCAGGGGCGGCTGACGACGCCGCAGCAATTCGGCGACATCATCATCCGCGCCAATCCCGATGGCTCGGCATTGCGGGTGCGCGATGTGGCGCGCATCGAGCTGGGTGCCGCCAATGAGGACACTGAGAGCCGGCTGAATGGCCAGCCCGCGGTCACCATGGGGATTTATCTCTCGCCTGGCGCCAATGCCGTGGCGGTGGCGGCCAGTGTGGGCAGGGCGATGGATGAGCTGAAGGGCCGCTTCCCGGAAGGCGTCGATTACCGGGTGTTTTATGACACCTCGACCTTCGTCTCCGACACCATCAAGGAGGTGCTCAAGACGGTGGTGGAGGCCTTCGTGCTTGTCGTGCTCGTGGTCTATCTGTTCCTGGGCAGTTTCCGCGCCACCATCGTGCCTGCCATCGCCGTGCCGGTCTCGCTGATCGGCACTTTCGCGGTGATGCTGGCCCTTGGCTTCTCGGCCAATACGATCTCGCTGCTGGCCATGGTGCTGGCGATTGGCATTGTCGTCGATGACGCCATCGTGGTGGTGGAGAATGTCGAAAGGGTGATGGAGGAGGAGCCGGAGCTTTCGCCGGCGGAGGCCACCAAAAAGGCGATGGGTGAGATCACCGGGCCGATCATCGCCATCACCATGGTGCTGCTCTCGGTCTTTGTGCCGGTGGCCTTCATCCCCGGCGTGGCGGGGGTGCTGTTCCGCGAATTCGCGGTGACGATCATCGTCGCCATGATCATCTCGGCGATCAATGCGCTCACGCTCTCACCGGCCCTTTGCGCGATTCTGCTGACACATTCGGGGCCCCGGCGCGGGCCGATCAAATATGTGCTCAAGGCGATTGATGGCGCGCGGGACGGCTATGCCTGGATTGTGAGCAAGCTGGTACGGGTGGCAGTGCTGGCCATTCCCATTACCGCCGTGATCGGTTTTGGCATTTACGCCGCAGGGTCACGCACACCGCAGGGCTTTCTGCCGCAGGAGGATCAGGGCGCCTTCTTCGTGCAATTGCAATTGCCGCAGGGCGCCTCGGTGGGGCGCACCCGCGCGGTGGTGGAGCAGGTGGAGGCGATTCTCAAACAAAATCCGGCGATTGAGAATACCCTGGCCATTGTCGGCTTCTCGCTGATCGATGGTGGCGCGCAATCCAACGCCGCCTTCATGGTGGCGCGGATGAAGCCTTTTGCCGAGCGCACAACGGTGCAGGACAGTGTTTTCACCGCCATCGGGCGGGTGTTTGGCGCCGCACAGGGCATTCGCACCGCCAATGTCTTCGCCTTCAATATCCCGCCGATCATCGGCTTGGGCACTGGCGGGGGCTTTGAATACCAGTTGCAGGATCTGGAGGGGCGCGACCCCGTGGAATTGGGCGGCGCCATGCTGGGGGTGATGATTGCGGCCAATCAGGACCCCAGACTGCGCGGGGTATTCTCCACCTTCTCGCCCACCACGCCCTCGCTCTTTCTCGATGTGGATCGCGACAAGGCGCAGGCGCTGGGGGTGCGCATCTCCGATATCTTCACCGCCTTGCAGGCCACTTTGGGTGGTTTTTATGTCAATGATCTCAACCTGTTTGGCCGGACCTGGCAGGTCAATATCCAGGCCGAGGCGCGCGATCGGGACGAATTGTCGGATATCTGGCGCATTCGCGTGCGCAGCCAGACCGGGCAGATGGTGCCGCTGCGCTCCTTCGCCGATGTGCGGGTGGTGCTGGGGGCGCAGACCATCAGCCGTTACAACAACAGCCGCACCGTGCTGCTCAATGGCGCGCCATCGCCCGGCACCTCCACAGGTGATGCGCTGCTGGCGATGGAGCAGCTCTCCGCCCGGGTGCTGCCGCCTGGCTATAGTTTTGAATGGACTGGCACGGCATTCCAGGAAAAGCAGGCGGCGGGGCGGACGAGCGTGCTGATCGCCCTGGCCATGCTCTTTGCCTATCTCTTCCTGGTGGGGCTGTATGAGAGCTGGACCATACCCATCCCGGTGCTGCTCTCGGTCGCCGCGGGCGGGTTGGGGTCGTTTGGGGCTTTGCTGATCGCTGGCAAGGCGCTGGACGTTTATGCCCAGATCGGCCTTGTCGTGCTGATCGCGCTGGCCGCGAAGAACGGGATTTTGATCGTGGAATTCGCCAAGGAGCAGCGCGAGAAGGGCATGCCCCTGCGCGAGGCTGCCGTGCTGGGCGCCAGAATGCGATTCCGCGCGGTGATGATGACCTCCATCGCCTTTATCCTGGGCCTGGCGCCGTTGGTTTGGGCCGAAGGTGCCGCTGCTTTATCGCGCCAGGCGGTGGGTACCCCGGTCTTTGGCGGCATGATCGCTGCGGCGGTGGTTGGTATCTTCATGATTCCAATGCTGTATGTAACGTTCCAAGGCATGCGGGAGACCATCAAGGGATGGTTCAAGCGCAAGCCCCGGGCGCCGCATCCGCCCGCGCCACAGCCGGCCGCGTAACGCCGCGGCATGGAAGGGGCGGATAGCCCCTTCCCGAAATGCCACTTCGCCCCCATCCTCTTCCCAAAGCAACGGAGCGTCACCCATGGCAAAGTTCGGCCTCAGCCAATCCATCCGCCGCGTCGAGGATCCACGCCTGCTCAAAGGCGTTGGGCGTTATACGGGCGATATCGCCCTGCCGGGCCAGACCCAGGCCTATGTGCTGCGCAGCCCGCATGCGCATGCCGCGATCACCGCCATCGACACATCGGCCGCCAAGGCCATGCCGGGCGTGCTGGCGGTGATCACGGGGGCTGATCTGGTCGCCATGGGCGTAGGCGAGGTGCCC
Organism: Rhodovarius sp.; assembly: GCF_040399605.1. Classification (NCBI taxonomy): domain Bacteria; kingdom Pseudomonadati; phylum Pseudomonadota; class Alphaproteobacteria; order Acetobacterales; family Roseomonadaceae; genus Rhodovarius; species Rhodovarius sp. Next base: position 28,019 of record NZ_JBBARU010000009.1, read on the forward strand.
TGCGTCATCCCCCTGAAGAATGCCGATGGCAGCCCGCGCGGCGACACACCGCGCCTGCCCCTGGCCACTGATACCGTGCGCCATGTGGGGGACCCGGTGGCCTTCATCGTGGCCGAAAGCACGGAGCAGGCGCGCGACGCCGCCGAGGCTATCCTGATCGACTACAGTACCCTGCCCAGCACGACCGACCTGGCCACCGCCACCGATGCCGGCGCGCCGCCGGTCTGGGCCAGCGTGCCCAGCAACACCGTCTTTGACTGGGAAGCCGGCGACAAGGCGGCAACCGACGCGCTCTTCGCCCAGGCTGCCCATGTCACCAAGCTGACGGTGGTGAATAACCGCGTGGTCGTGGCCTCGATGGAGGGGCGCGCCTGCACCGCCGAATATGACGCGGCGGCCGAGAAATTCACCATTTACGCCGGCACCCAGGGCTCGTGGCTGGTGAAGAACCTGCTGGCCGGCAATGTGCTGAAGGTGGCGCCCGAGAAGGTGCGCGTGGTCACCCCCGATGTCGGCGGCGGCTTTGGCATGAAGCTCTACCTTTACGCCGAATACGCGCTCTGCGCGATTGCGGCGCGGCAGGTGGGCCGGCCGGTGCGCTGGGCGGCGGAACGGACGGAGGCCTTCCTCTCCGACACGCATGGCCGCGACAACATCACCCTTGGCGAATTGGCGCTGGATGCGGCGGGCAAGTTCCTGGCCCTGCGCACGAAGAATTACGCCAATATGGGCGCCTATCTCTCCACCTTCGCGCCCTTCATTCCGACAGGTGCGGGCACCAAGGTGCTGGCGAGCATTTATGGCTTCCAGGGCATCCACGCCCATGTGATTGGCGTGCTGACCAATACGGTACCGGTGGATGCCTATCGCGGTGCTGGCCGGCCGGAGAGCAATTATCTCGTCGAGCGGCTGATCGACACTGCCGCGGGCGAGATGGGGATCGACCGGATTGAATTGCGCCGGCGCAATATCGTGCCATCCTCCTCCATGCCCTTCACCACCGCCATCGGCCAGCGTTACGATAGCGGCGAGTTTGAAACCATCATGGATGCGGCGCTCGCCAAGATCGACTGGGCCGGCTTCCCGGCGCGGCAGGCGGCGGCGGCCAAGAAGGGCATGAAGCGCGGCATCGGCCTCGCCTATTACCTGGAGGCCACGGGCGGCGGGCCGAGCGAGAGGGCCGAGGTGCGCTTCACCCAGGATGGTTTTGCCGAGGTCTGGGTTGGTACCCAATCGACCGGCCAGGGCCATGAAACCGCCTATGCCATGCTGACCAGCCATGAGTTGGGCATTCCCATGGAAAAAATCCGCATCATGCAGGGCGATACCGACCAGGTGCCCACCGGCGGCGGCACCGGCGGCGCGCGCAGCCTGTATTCTGAGGGCACGGCCATTCTCGCCACCACGGCGACGGTGGTGGAAAAAGGCCGCCAGGCGGCCTCCGAGGTGCTGGAGACGGCGGTGGTTGATATCGAATTCGAGAAGGGCCGCTTCTCGGTGACCGGCACCGATCGAGGCATTGATATCCTCGCCCTGGCGCTGCGGCAGAAGGAGCGGGCGGCGGCTGGCGAGGCCGCGACGCTGCTCGACGCCGCCGAGGTGGCCGATATTCCCGCCCACACCTTCCCCAATGGCTGCCATGTGGCCGAGGTTGAGGTGGATCCGGAGACCGGCATCATCTCCATCCCGCGCTATATCGTGATGGATGATGTGGGCCATGCGCTGAACCCGCTGATCGTCCGTGGCCAGGTGCATGGTGGCGTCGCCCAGGGCGTGGGCCAGGCCTTCTTCGAGCGCACCTCCTATGATGAGGCCTCGGGCCAGCTGCTCAGCGCCTCCTTCATGGATTACGCCCTGCCCCGCGCCGATGACCTGCCGGATATCGAGGTGGATTTCATCGAGGTGCTTTGCGAAACCAACCCGCTGGGGGTGAAGGGTGCCGGTGAGGCCGGTGCCGTGGGCTCGCCGCCTGCGGTGATCAATGCGCTGATCCATGCGCTGGCGGTGAAGAGCATCGACATGCCGGCCACGCCCGAGGTGGTGTGGAAGGCCTTGGCGGGTGCTGCTTGATGCAGACCGCGTTGACCATCCTGCTCATCACGGCCATGGCCGGCACGCTCGTCGTGCTGGCCCTGGGCGTGGTGCAGATGGTGCGCGGGGATGCCAATGGTAAGCGCTCCAATGCGCTGATGCAGTATCGCGTGCTGTTCCAGGGGCTGGCGATTGCCTTGTTCCTGGGGCTCGCGCTGCTACTGAAAGGCTAGGCCCCGCGCGCGCATCCGGGCCAGCACCCAAGCCGCCCAGAGCAGCTGCACGGCCAGTGCGGGCAGCAGCACCGCGGGCTTCCAGGCCGGGGCCAATTGGATGAACACCGCCGCCAGTATCGCGTGGAAGACGGTGAAGCCGGCATGGATGGCGGCGACATGGGCGGGTTGAACACCGGCCCTGACCGCCATCTGGTAGAGATGGGTGCGATGCGGGGTGCTCACCCGCTCACCGGCCAGGGCCCGGCGCAGCAGGGTGAAACCGGCATCAAACAGCAAACCCAGCAGCAGTAGCGGCACGATGAGGAAACTGATCTGCGTGGCGTCAAACCGCGCCGCCGCCACCGCCAGCACCGCCATCACGAAGCCGGCAAACTGGCTGCCCACATCGCCCATGAAAATCCGCGCCGGCGGCAGGTTGAAGGGCAGAAACCCGGCAAAACCGGCAGCCAGAAACAGCGATGCGGCATAAACGAACCAGGCGCCCTCGCTGGCCGAAATCAACGCCAGGGCTAGGGAGGCCACCAGCATCACCGAGGCCACCAGCGCATCGCTGCCATCCATGAAATTCACCGCATTGGTGCAGCCCAAAATCCAGAACAGCGTGAGGCCCACGCCGAACCAGCCCAGCTGCACTTCCCCCAGGACAGGCACCGCCAAGCGCTCCAGCACCAGGCCTGAGGCCACGGCCACCACGGCAGCACCGGCTTGCGCCGCCAGTTTGACCACGAAGCGGAAATCCCGCGCATCATCGGCCAGCGCCACGCCGGCCATGACAAGCGCGGCGAGAATGACGCCCAGGAACTGCAAGGGCACCAGCCGGGCGATATCGGCGATGACGAAAAGCGCCAGCATGCCGATCATGAAGGCCACCACCACCCCCACGCCGCCGCCTTTGGGCGTGGGATGCAGATGCGCCTTGCGGGCATCGGGATGGTCGAGAATAGGAAAGCGGATCATCAACACCACGCAGCCGGCAGAGACCAGTGCGAGGAAGAGCGCGAAGCCCAGATGGGTGAGAATGGCCGTGATCTGCATTGATCGCCGCTATGGCCCGCGCGCGGGTCCCATGCAACCTCAGGGCCCGGCGTGCAGCCCGGCCCGCAGCCGCTGCCCCTCGGCGCTGGCGGGGTCGATCAGCCCCTCGCGCAGAAAGAGGTCGATCAGCACGAGATTAACGTTGAACTTGACCGTATCCGTCTCGCGCACCGCCTCCAGCAGGCGGGTGGCGGGCCAAAGTTCGAAGGCTTCAACCTCATCATCATTTGGCCGGGGGATAAAGTCTTCGGGCAGATCAATATCGTAGATATGAAGGACATCGCGCCGCAGCCCCTCGGGCAGGGTCAGGATATAGCTGATGCGGCCGGTGCGGCGGGCCTGGGCGGCGATGGCGGCGGGCATGCCGGCCTCCTCCTCGGCCTCCTTGATCAGGCATTGCTCAGGGGTCAGCCCGGCCGGGATGCCGCCGGCCACCACATTGTCGAGTTGGCCCGGCGCCACCGCCTTGTCACGGGCGCGAATGCCGACCCAGACATGCAGCCCATCGGACCGGCGCACCAGACCATTGAGATGCACCCCCTGGCCGATCACGCCGAAAGCGGGGATGGCGCCACGGTCCAGCGTGGCGAGGCTGGGGCCCTCGGCGGTGGCGCGGATATCGAAGGGCTCGCCCCGGGCGCGCAGCCCCAAGGCGCGGCACAATGCCTCCAGCGCCGCGCTGCGGGCGGTGGGGCTGCGGTGGCGCGCGGCCAGGGCCACGCCCTGCGCATCGAAATGCACATCCCGCGGGTGGAAGGTCAGCGCCCGGGCCAGTTCCGGCGCAACCCAGCCAACCTGCTGCTCGCCCAGGCGAAAGGGCAGCAGATGCGCCGGCGATGGGGTGTTGTTGCAGGCCTCGATATGCCGGTGAAGATCGCTCATCCGCCCTTATCGGGCGGCTTGGTGGGGAAACTCAATCCCGCCTGATGGGAAGGCTGGCCTCGCGCATCACGGGCGCCGCGCCGGCATCGGGTTCTGGCGCGGCCGCCGGCACGGGGGTGATGCTCAGCCAGGTGGCGAGCAGGGTGGGCCAAAGCCCGCTATTGCTGACCATGAAGTCTCTCCCGCCCTATTGCAGGCGGATTTGGCCAGCCGGGTGTGGCGGGAGAATGGCTGAAACATGTCCAAGTGTATCAGCCGCCTCGCGCCCCGGTCTCGCGCAGAATCGGCAGCCAGCGCGCCTGCTCGGCGGCGATGAAATGGGCGAGATCGGTGTTCACCGCCTGCACCCCCACCTCGGCATAGCGGCGCAGCAGCGCGGGGTCTGCCAATGCGGTGGCGGCGGCGGCGCGCAGCCGGGCCAATTCGCCAGCCGGCGTGGCGGCGGGGGCATAGAGCGCCTGCCAGGACGAGGCGTCGTACCCGGCGAGGCCGATCTCGGCGAAGGCCGGCAATTCGGGCAGGAGCGCCGAGCGTGCGGCAGTGGTGACGGCCAGGGCGCGCAACTGACCGGCAGCGGCGAGCGGCGCCAGCAGGGTTTGGCTGTCCAGCATGAAATCAACGCGGCCAGCGACCAGATCCGTCACCGCCTGGGGCGTGCCGCGATAGGGCACGACCTCGAAATCCACCCCAGCCAGCTTTTTGAGCAATTCGCCCGCGAGGTGTGAGGCCGCCCCCACCCCAGTGGTGGCAAAGCGCGCCTGGCCTGGGCGGGCGCGCAGCCAGTCCAGAAATGCCCCGGCATCGCGCGCGGGATTGGCCGGATGCACCACGAGCACGAAAGGCTGCTGGCCGAGCAGCGCGATGGGGGCGAAATCCGCCACCGGGTCCACCCCGGCATCCGGGTAGAGCGCGGGAATGACGGCGTGCGCCGCACCCGAAAGCAGCAGGGTGGAACCATCAGCCGGGGCCCGCGCCACGCTGCGCGCGCCGATCACGCTGCCGGCGCCGGGCTGGTTCTCCACCACCATGGTCTGACCCAGGAGGCGCCCCATCGGCTCGGCGACGATGCGCGCCACCACATCGATGATACCCCCGGCACCAAAGGGCACCACCACGCGAATGGGGCGAGCGGGTTGTGCCAAGGCTATGGTGGGAACCAGGGCAAGCAGATTGCGGCGGTGCATTCTTTACTCCATGCGGATATTGCTGGCGCGGATGATGGCGGAATAGCGCTGGGCATCCTCGCGCAGCAACTTGGCAGCATCGGCCTGGGTTCCGCCACCGGGGATGAAGCCGGCATCGCGCACCCGGCCGCGCAAGGTGCTGTCTGAAAGGGCACGATTGACGCTGGCCACCAGCCTTTCGGTCACCGCCTCGGGGGTGCCGGGTGGTGCCATCAGCATGTACCAGACATTGGCATTGAAGGTTGGGAAGCCGCTTTCCGCCACCGAGGGGACATCAGGCAGCCAAGGCGTGCGCTCGGGCATGGTGGTGGCGAGCGCGCGCACCCGCCCGGCGCGGATATGGTTGAGATAGGTCGGCAATGTGTCGATGGCGATGTCGATGCGCCCGGCCAGAATTTCCGTCACCGCCTGGCCGGTGCCGCGGAAGGGGATATGCACCATGCGCAGCCCCGCCTCGGCGGAGAGCAATTCGGCCGCGAGATGCTGCTGGGTGGCAACGCCCGAGGAGGAATAGTTCAACCGGCCCGGATTGGCCCGGGCATGGGCGATGAAGCCGGCAAAATCCTGCGCCGGGGAACTCTGCGGCACCACGGCCACCAGCGGCACCGTGCCGCAGAGCACGACGGGGAGCTGATCGGCATAGATATCGAAGGGCGGCGGGTTCATCTGCGGCGGCACCACGGCCGAGGCGCTGACGGTGGTGATGCCCAGCGTATAGCCATCCGGCCGGGCCCGGCCCACCGCGGCGGCGGCCAGCGTACCAGAGGCGCCGAGCCGGCTCTCGATGGTGAGGGGCTGGCCCAGATCCTCCTGCATGGCGGGTTGCAGGGCGCGGGCGATGATGTCGGTGCCCCCGCCCGGGGCGAAGCCGATCAGCACATTGATCGGCCGGGTGGGCCAGGCCTGGGCATGGGCCGGGAGGGCCAGCAGCGCGGGCGCGGCCAGAATGACACGACGGTTCAGCATGGCGATCCTCATTCCTGTTGCAGTCTTGTTGTTGCGCGCATCTTTGCCCGAGGTGACATCGCGGTAAAGAAGCCCCAAGAGCGGGTCGCAGAATGTAACATCAGATGCGAAGCGCCGCCGGGCTGCCTATCTTGCGCCACAGGCGGGCAATGAACGCTCTGCAAGGTGAGATGATGACACAAACCACACCCATATCGGCCCTGGCCGGGGCTGCCCTCGCATTGACCGCCTGTGCCACGCCGCCGCCGGCCGGCCCGGCCGTGCTGGCCTTGCCGCCCAAGGGCGGAGACTATGTGCTGTTCCAGCAGCAGGATGCCGCCTGCCGGCAGAATGCCGCGGCAAGCATTGGGAATGGCAGCCCGCAGGTGGCGGCGAACCAGGCCGCCGCGGGCACGGTGGCGCTGGGCACATTGGCCGGGGCGGGGATAGGTGCGGCCATTGGCTCGGCCACCGCCAATGCGGGCGCGGGTGCTGCCATCGGCGCGGGCGTCGGCGCTCTGGCCAGCGGTGGGGCGGCAGCGAATGCCGGGGCGGCTTCAGGCTATGGCACGCAGCAGCAATATGACATCACCTATTCCCAATGCATGACGGCGGCGGGCAATGAGGTACAGCCCCTTGCCGCGGCCCCGCCGGCGGCCGTGGGCTATGCCGTGCCCTACGCCTATCCCACGCCTTATCCGTATTATGGCGGGGGGGTGTATCTCGGCGCGGGGCCGCGTTGGGGCGGGTATTACGGCGGGTACCGCGGTGGTTACAGCGGCAGTTACCGCGGCGGATACTATCGTCGGCGGTAGGAGCGGGCGGCACCGCTGACAGAGAGGGCTGCAATGCCCGCCCGCGTCAGAGACCAATTCGCATGCGGGTGATACCCCACACGATCGCCGCGGAAAGGGCGAGCAGGGCCAAACCGAAGGCCGGGCTAGCCATGCGCGGCGGTGGGATATCGGCCGGAAGCTTCTTTTCGCCATGGATCATCGGGCCCAGCAGGTCATGGCTCTTGGCCACGAAATACACCCCCACCGCCACCACATGGGCAACGATCGCAGCCAGCAGCCAATAGAAATTCTTCACATGGAGCGTGGAGGCGAAATCGACCCATTCTTCGGAGACCCAACGCGCCAAGGGCCCGCGGGTAAAGACCTGATCATAGGTGAAGAGGCCGCTCGTCGCCTGGGTTAGCAGCAGGGCCAAGAGCAGCACGACCATCCAGCCACCGGCGGGGTTATGGGAGACCTCCGTATCCGGCTCCCGGCGGCCAAGCTTGGCCAATTGCCGCCATGCCGCGCCGGGCCAGGCCAAAAATGTCGCGAAGCGGGCGCTATCGCTGCCGAAGACGCCCCAGAGCAGGCGAAAGATCAGCAGGGTGAGGATCGTGTAGCCAGAGAGCATGTGCCAATCCATTTTCTGGGATTTGGCCGTGCCGAAGGAGACCAGCATCAGCACCAGGATGAGCCAGTGGTTCATTCTCACCCAGCCATCCCAAACCTTCACATAATGGAATTGCATGCTCGCTCCTGCGCCTGATGATGCAACGCAGCATGATGATGCGACGGGTTCAATAGGTGATTCCACCGCGCGGCCAGCCGGGGCAGAATGGCGGCATGCTCGATGATCCACGTCTTATTGCCTGCCTCGCCACGGCTCTGCTCACCCTGACAGGGGCGGGGCTGGCACGGTTTGCTGGATTACCGCGGCTGGGCGCGGCGGCGCTGCCACTGGCGCTTGTGCTGGGCTTCACGCTGATCATTGGCGGGGTGCAGGCCAGCCCCAGGCAATTGGGCGAGCGGTTGCCCTTGCTGGCGTTGCTGCTGCTCGCCCCGGCCCTGCTCGCGGCCTGGCGGCCACGCGTGGCGCTGGGCTGGGTGATGCTGGTGGTGGCAGCGCTTTTGGCAGGCTGGTGGATGAGTGGCGGCGCGCTGTATGGCCCTGATCTTGGCCGGGCGCTGCCGGTTCTGCTGCTGGTGGCCGTGAGTGCCGGGCTGGCCGGCCTTGCGATGCGCAGCGCCTGGCAGGGCGCCATCCTGCCGCTAGGCCTCACTGCAATGCTGCTGCAGGCAGGGCAGCCCGGGCCATGGGCGGAGTTGGGGCTGGCCTTGGGCACGGCCGGGCTGGCCAGCTTGGCCTATGGCCACCGCTTGCCTATGGCCGGGTGGCTGGCGCTGGGGCCGGCTATGGCGGCGCTGGCGGCGGGCCCGGTGATCGCGCTGGGCCGGCCGCAGGATTGGGCCCTGGCGCTGAGCCTGACCGCCGCAGCTTCCCTGGCGGCGGCGCCACTGCCGCCGCTGGCACGGCTGGTGCTTGGCCCCGCCATCATACTCGGCGCAGCGCTGGTGTTTGGCCTGCTTTGAGATCGCATGCCGTCCCGCTCAGCGAGAAAAGATCGCGTCGCCAGGACCTCAGGCAACTTGCCGCCTCGGGGTGAAGAGAGGATAAACCGCGACCATGGCCCTCGCGCAATCACTCAGCATCGTCCTCGCCCGCCCTCACCCGGCCGGCTATCCTTTCATTGGTGGCGGTGCCGCTGCCTGCGGGCTGGGCTTGATCCTGGGAGGGTGGCTATTCTGGCCCGGTCTCGCCTTCACCCTATTCTGCCTGTATTTCTTTCGTGACCCGGACCGCGTGCCACCCGCCACGCCCGGGCTGGTGATTGCGCCCGCGGATGGCCATGTGGTCAGCATCGGCGAGTTCCCGCCCCCGGCCGAACTCGATATGGGCAACTCCCCGGTCTGGCGTGTGGCGATCTTTCTCTCCGTGCTCGATGTGCATGTGAATCGCAGCCCGGTGGCGGGGCGGGTGAAGAAGATCGTCTATCACCACGGCAAATTCCTCTCCGCCAACCTCGACAAGGCGTCGGATGAGAATGAGCGCAATGCGCTGGCGATCGAATTGCCGGATGGGAGGATGGTGGGCTGCGTGCAGATCGCCGGGTTGGTGGCGCGGCGCATCCTCTGCGACGCCAAGCATGGCGACAGCCTGCAGGCGGGCGAGCGCTTTGGCATTATCCGCTTCGGCAGCCGCACCGATGTGTATCTGCCGCCCGGCGTGCTGCCCTCGGTGCTGTTGGGGCAGACCATGATCGGCGGCGAGACGGTACTGGCGGATCTTCGCTAGTGGCGCGCGCTGCGCGGGAGACCACCCCGAAGCTCTCCGCGCGGGAAAGGGCGCGCAGGGCGCTGCGCCGGCGGCTGGAGCGCCGCCCGCGTTATAGCGGGCCCTCCATCAACCGCTTGATTCCCAATATTCTGACCATGCTGGGGCTTTGCGTCGGCATGATCGCCGTGCGGTTTGCCTTCGAGGGCCATTTTGGCCAGGCGGGGGCGATGATCGTTGTGGCGGCGGTGATCGATGGGCTGGATGGAAGGGTGGCGCGGCTGCTGAAGGGCACCTCGCTATTCGGCGCCGAGTTTGACAGCCTGAGCGACTTTCTGAGTTTCGGCGTGGCGCCGGCCTTGGTGCTTTATCTATGGGCGATGCAGTCGGTTGGGCCGCTCTTCTTCCTGCCATCGCTGATCTACGCCGTGGCCCTGGCCTTGCGGCTGGCACGCTTCAATGCCGCCCTGTTCGAGGACCCGGCCCAGCCCAAGCCGGCCAAACCGCTCTTCGTGCATAATTTCTTCACCGGGGTGCCGGCGCCGGCGGCGGCGGGGCTGGTGATGTTCCCGCTCTTCGCCTCACAGGCGCTGCTGGAATGGGGCTGGCTGGTGAGTGCGCAGGCGCTGCGCAACCCGGTCTTTGTCGCGATGGTGCTCGTGCTGGTGGCGGGGCTTGCGGTCTCCACCCTGCCGAGTTGGAGTTTCAAGCGGGTCAAGGTCAAATCGGGCCTGGTATTGCCGCTGATGCTGGGCGTGGTGGCCTATGCCACCTTGCTGGTCACTGAGCCATGGGCGGCACTCGCGCTGGCGGGGCTAATCTATATGGGCATGCTGGTGTTCTCGGGGCAGCATTATCGCCGCCTGGCGCGGGAATGGGCGGCGGCGCATCCGCCGGCGGGGTGATGCTACCGCACCAGGGTGCGGGCCATATCGTCGAGCCCTGAGAGGGTGAGAGGGTACATCGCACCCTCCATAATCTCGCGCAGCATGCCGATGCTGCCGGTGTGGCGCCAATGCGCTTCTGGCGTGGGGTTGAGCCAGGCTGAACGGCGGAAATGGGCGCGCAGACGCTGCATCCAGACCCGGCCCGCCTCCTCATTCCAATGCTCCACACTGCCGCCGGGCTGGATGATCTCATAAGGGCTCATCGCGCCATCGCCGACAAAGATCAGCTTATAGTCGGGGCCATAGGTGCGCAGCAGGTCGTTGGTTGGCAGCATATTGGCTTGCCGCCGCTGATTGGTGGTCCAGACCTTTTCATAGACGCAGTTGTGGAAATAGAAGTGCTTGAGGTGCTTGAACTCCGCCCGCGCGGCGGTGAAGAGTTCTTCCGAGGCGCGGATATGATCATCCATGCTGCCGCCAATATCGAGCAGCAGCAGCACTTTGATGGCATTGCGCCGCTCGGCCACCATGCGGATATCGAGCAGGCCGCCTTTCGCCGCAGTGTCGCGGATGGTGCCGTTGAGGTCGAGCTCGGTGGCCTCGCCCTGGCGTGCGAAGCGGCGCAGGCGGCGCAGCGCCAGCTTCATATTGCGGGTGCCCAGCGCGACATCATCGGCAAGGTCGCGGAATTCGCGCTTGTCCCATACCTTGGTGGCGCGGCGGTTGCGGCTTTTATCCTGACCGATGCGGACCCCTTCGGGATTATAGCCATGCGCGCCGAAGGGGGAGGTGCCGGCGGTGCCGATCCATTTCGAGCCACCCTGGTGCCGACCCTTCTGCTCCTCAAGCCGCTTCTTCAGGGTTTCCATCAGTTTTTCGAAGCCGCCCATGGCCTCGATCTGCGCCATTTCCTCCGGCGTCAGGTTCTTCTCGGCGATTTTTCGCAGCCATTCTTCGGGGAGAAGTGGTGTCTCCTCACCCTCGGGTGGCTCCAGGCCTTTGAAGACCTGGGAGAAGACACGGTCGAACCGGTCGAGATAGCGCTCATCCTTTACCAGCGCGGCGCGGGCGAGGAAGTAGAAATCCTCGACCGAGTAATCCGCCACGCCAGCCCGCATGGCGCCCAGCAGGGAGAGCCATTCGGTGAGGCTGGAGGGCACGCCCGCACGGCGGAGTTCGAGGATGAAGGGGGCGAACATCGCGCTACCTACGGGCGCGGTTGAGGAAGGCCAGGCGCTCGAAGAGGTGCACATCCTGCTCATTCTTCAGCAGCGCGCCGTAAAGCGGCGGGATGGCCACCTTGGCATCGCTCGAGCGCAGGGCTTCGGGCGGCATATCCTCGATCATCAGCAGCTTCAGCCAATCCAGCAATTCGGAGGTGGCGGGTTTTTTCTTCAACTCATTCACCTCACGGATCTGGAAGAAGACATTGAGCGCCTCGCTCGCCAGATCCTTGCGGATATCGGGGTAATGCGCCTGGACGATGCGCTCCATCGTGTCGCGCTCCGGGAAGCGGATGAAGTGGAAGAAGCAGCGGCGGAGGAAGGCGTCCGGCAATTCCTTTTCATTGTTGGAGGTGATGATGACGACGGGGCGCTGCTTCGCCACCACCGTCTCGCGGGTTTCGTAGACATGGAACTGCATGCGATCGAGTTCGAGCAGCAGGTCGTTGGGGAATTCGATATCGGCCTTGTCGATTTCGTCGATCAGCAGCACCACGCGCTGATCGGCGGTGAAGGCCTCCCAGAGCTTGCCCTTGGCAATATAGTTGCGGATGTCATGCACCCGCGCCTCGCCCAATTGGCCATCGCGCAGGCGGGATACGGCGTCATATTCATAGAGCCCCTGCTGCGCCTTGGTGGTGGATTTGATGTGCCATTCGATGAGCGGCGCGCCGAGGGCGAGTGCCACCTGTTGGGCCAGAACGGTCTTGCCGGTGCCAGGCTCACCCTTGACGAGCAAGGGCCGGCCCAGGGCGACGGCGGCGTTCACCGCCACCTCGAGTTCACGCGTGGCGATGTAGTCCTTGTTGGTCTTGAACATGCCGGGCTCCTGGCTGATTGGCCTGAATGTCGGACGGCCTTGCGCGCTGCGCAAGCATCGGGCTAGGCCTGCGCCATGCAGTCCTATTTCGCAGCGCTGGTGATGTTGAGCATTGCCGCCTTCATTGAAGGCCGCTCCTCCACGGCCGGCTTGCGCCCCAGCCATCCACCGGCGGACCGAGCCTTTCGCAATCTGGGCCGGGTGAGCCTGGCGGTATGGCTGGGGATGCTGGCCTGGGGGGCGGTGGTGCTGCCCTGGTGGCAGCCCTTGGCTGGGTTTGCGGGCTCACTGGCGGCCAATGCGCTGGTGTTGCAGGCCGGGCCGCGGCCGGGATGGCCGGGCATGGCGATGGGCCTGGCATTGGCCGGGCTGGGGGCGGCGAGTTGGACCTTGTCGCGCCACTTTTGAGGGGCGGGTGGCTTTAGGCGTTCAATGGCGGGGTGTTTTACCTCACACCATCTCCACAACACCAGCGACGCGCAATGAATCGGCAAGAAGGGCTACGCGGCGATCAATAGCCTCGCCGGGAAACACGGTGTTGCTCCGAGGCAATTTGAGAAACAAGCCTTGTTTCCGTGATTCTATTTTCGTCTCTTTCAGTATTTCTGCGATACCTGCCGATAATGTAAATGCAAGACGAAATGCGAGGCCAATTTGATTGGCGATATCCCGACGCCTTTCGTCTAAAAGACAAAGGGCGCCTTGGAGAAACCTATCGGTCAGCTTGGCATCATAGCGGATAGCGATAACGACTGCGAGAAACGCCCTTACAACATGGTCTAAGCCAGCGCCGTTTTGTAGGAAAATACGATCAAAACTCTGTTCCGCACGATAATCTGGGTGGTCGTAACAGCCGACATCGCATAATAATACTGAAGCAATCAGCAATTTTTGTTCATTTTCTTGAAGATTTATATTGATATCCATCATCCAGATGAGCAGGGCATCGGGGAATAGATCATTCCGGCCCAAACGGGCGCCAAGCTCTTTGGCTGCGCTGATCACGGGATCCTGCTGGCGGATAACCTCGGGCAACAGGGCACTATACCACCCCTCGCGCAGCCCATTTGCGCTGAAAATAACGTTTTCTGGCTTAAAGGCACGCAGCACTTCCCGAATTATGATTGCTACATAAGGCAAATCATCAAGCCGCTTGGTGGAGACGATTTGAATTTTATCACGAGACGGATTTTTTGCTGCGATCAATTTTGGCGCGTAATTTCTCGCTTCATTTCTTCCGATTGTATAATTATGAATCATTGACAATGGATAAGACGTGGAAGATATATGTAACTTTGCAAAAGCTCTAAATCCGCCACCAACCAGATAAATGTTATTTATCCCGACCAGATCGGCCCAATTTATATTTTTTATTTTTTCTTCAACAATTGATTTGGCCAATAACAGCGAGCCATTGGACATATCGCTCAGCCTAATGGTGCCGATGGATAGAGAGACGGATTCCATCACCTCGCCATTGGAGAGGTGGGCCAGTTCGAGTGAACCCCCTCCCAGATCCGCGATCAAACCATTGGCACCAGCATTGCCAAGAAGAACACCATTGGCCGAAATTCGCGCTTCGTCATCGCCAGTCAGAACAATAATGGTGACAGAGGGAACTGCAGACTGTACCCTTGCAAGAAAATTACTGCCATCACTCGCCTCTCTTACGGCGGCAGTGGCTAAAATCTCCAGACGCTCGCAATTAAAACCAGAAGCGATCGCATTATAGCGCGATATTATTGTAATCGCCAAATCGGATGCGGCAGGGTTGAGGTTCCCAGTTTCATTCAGGCCGCGAGCCAGCCCTATAATTGCCTTTTCATTGAAAATGACATGCGGATTACGTGACAAACCTTCAAATATGACAAGCCTTATCGAATTGGATCCTAGATCGATAATTCCAAAACGCATGCCTTACATTCCATTTAATATTAACAATGCTGTCAACAGGAGGGTCCGATAGCAAATCATCATTCGCAACTGCAAAATTGTTTTATGAAATTTGATGTCGGACATACCCATCCTGCGCATGAGAAGGCCCCATACCGGATCAGTCCATACCGCCAATCCCCGGCGCCGGACAGCCTGCAGGCCCCGCACCAGCCGCGCGGGCGGCGCGGGCAGTGGCAAGTCTGCAGGTATTTTCGGCGCGGCGGACGGGCAATTCACCGCAATATCGGGAAATTGCCCCTGCCCGAGATCAGGCAGAGCCGGGATCGAGCCAACCCACATTCCCATCCGCGCGCCGATAAACCACGTTGAGCGCGCTGGAGGCACTGTTGCGGAACAGCATCACCGGCAGATTGCCCAGGTCGAGCCGCATCGCAGCCTCACCCACGGTGAGGTGCATGATCTCGGTGGTGGGTTCGGCCACCACAGCAGCATGGTCGGCCGTGCGGATCTCTTCCTCATGATCCTCAGCCTCATCGCGCAGCAGGTATTCCTGTGCCATTTCCCGCGGCAGGCGGTCCGTCGCCTTGCTGCGAGCATGCTCATTCACCCGACGGCGATAGCGGCGTAGGCGCTTGCCCACATGCTCGGCCGCCTGTTCGAAGGCGCGATGCGCATCGGCGGCCTGCCCCTCGCCGCGCATGATCAGGTTCCGTCCAGCGTGAAAATTGATGTCGCAGGAGAAAAAGCTGCGCACTTTGCTGAAGGTCACGCGGGCCTCCATCGCGTGGTCGAAATACTTTCCTGCGATGGTGCTGAGCCCATGCTCGACATGGGTTCGCAGCGCATCGCCGGTTTCCACCTGCTTTCCAGCCACAGTAATGTGCATGTTCGCGGTCATCCCTTCCTATCGAAGGTCCAACCGCAGGACCGGTGGCTTTCGCCCCAATAAGGCTAGGCCCAGGCCGTTGCGACCTTTCCTTCCTTGTCGCGCTTGCGTTGCACCGAACTTGGTATTCGCAGCGCGTCCCGATACTTCGCCACAGTCCGACGGGCGATGTCCACACCTTCTTCACGCAACCGCAACACAATTGCATCGTCGGACAGCACACAGGCTGCGGTTTCGGCATCGACCATGGTCTTGATGCGGTGGCGCACCGCCGCCGCGCTGACGGATTCGCCCCCCGCGGTGCCGCTGATGGCGGTGGTAAAGAAAAATTTCAGCTCCAGCACGCCGCGCGGCGTGGCGATGTATTTATTCGCGGTCACCCGGCTGACGGTGCTTTCGTGCATCTCCACCGTCTCCGCCACCTCGCGCAGGATCAGCGGCTTGAGGAATTCCACCCCGTGGCGGAAGAAGCCATCCTGGCGCTGCACGATATCGGCGGCCACCTTCAGGATGGTATTGGCGCGCTGTTCAAGGCTTTTCACCATCCAATTTGCGGTTTGCAGCTTCTCGGCCACAAAGGCTTTCTGATCCTTATCGGTGGTGCGCAGCATGCAGCGTGCCGCGAAACCCTGGTTGATGAGCACGCGCGGCAGTGTCTCGGGGTTCAGTTCCAAAATCCAACTGCCATCGGGGCCAGCGCGCATCAGCACATCAGGCTCGATGGGCCTCGCGGGCGTGACATCGAAGCCAGCGCCGGGCTTGGGATCGAGCCGCTTGATTTCGGCGATCATCTCGGCGAGATCCTCGGCATCGACCCCGCAGCAGGCCTGCAGCGCGCGGTAATCGCGCCGCGCCAGCAGCGGCAGATTGTCCAGCAGCGCTTCCATCGCCGGGTCCAGCCGGTTCTTCTCCGCCAATTGGGCGCACAGGCATTCTGCCAGGTTGGCCGCGAACATGCCGGTGGGGTCGAGCCGTTGCAGCCGCAGCCTGACGCCCTCCACCACCTCCTTGGCGCATCCCAGCCGCGCGGCCATGGCCGCGACATCCACCACCAGACGGCCCGAAGGCTCCAGCATGGCCAACATGGCGCTGGCGATTAGTTGCTCACGGGGCTCACGAAAACCAAGGCGAATCTGCTCTGACAGATGCTCGCGCAGCGTGGGTTCGCGGCCGGCCAGGTTCTCGATGGTGGAGAGGTCATCGCGGAAATCGCTTCGACCGCCCGCACCCAGGCTGGAACTGAAGGGTGTGCCCTCGTCATGCACATTGGACCAATCGGCGTCGAGCGGCGCTGCTGCCTCACTCGGTAGTGAATCGGCCGCCGCCGCAGCGGCGCTGTCACGGCTGTCGAGCACCGGCAGCACATCCGCGCGACGGCCATCCTCCATCGCGGGCTCGGGGCGTTCATCACGCTCCAGCAGCGGGTTGCGCTCCAGCTCCTCCTCGACGAAGGCAGCCACTTCCAAATTGGAGCTTTGCAACAATTTGATGGCCTGCCGCAGCTGCGGCGTCATCACCAGGGATTGCGACTGCCGGAGATCCAGCCGCAAGCCGGAGCTTCTCGGCCCTATCGCCATGGCACTGCGGCCGGTTTGGCGCGAATAGGGTCCATGGCGAACAAACTACAACGAGAATTTTTCGCCCAGGTAAACGCGGCGCACACCTTCATGCGCCACGATATCCTTCGGGCTGCCCTCCATCAGCACCAGGCCATCATGCAGGATATAGGCCCGGTCAATGATCTCGAGTGTTTCGCGCACATTGTGCTCGGTGATCAGCACGCCGATGCCGCGATTCTTCAGGTGCTTCACCAGGTCGCGGATTTCGGAGACGGCGATGGGGTCGATGCCCGCCAGGGGCTCGTCCAGCAGGATATAGGCAGGGTGGGTGGCCAGTGCGCGGGCGATTTCGCAGCGCCGACGCTCACCGCCCGATAGCGCCAGCGCCGGCGCGCGGCGCAAATGGCCAATGCCGAATTCCGCCAGGAGATTGTCCAGCATCTCCTCCCGCCGCTCGCGGATCGGCTCCACCACCTCCAGCGCGGCGCGGATATTATCCTCGACTGAAAGGCCACGGAAAATCGACGCTTCCTGCGGCAGATAGCCCAAACCGAGCCGCGCCCGGCGATACATCGGCAGCTTGGTGACATCGTGGCCATCCATCGTCACCGTGCCCTCATCGGGTGAGACGAGGCCGGTGATCATGTAGAAGGTCGTCGTCTTGCCGGCACCATTGGGCCCCAGAAGCCCCACCGCCTCACCGCGCTTGAGGCTGAGCGATACACCGCGCACCACCGGCCGCTTGCGGTAGCGCTTGACCAGATTGGTGGCGACAAGGCCGCCAGCGCCGTCGAGAGCTTCAAAGGCGGTCATTGTGGCGTCCCCGTGGGCGGCGGCGTGGCCCGCCGCTGCTGCTGTTGCTGCGGCACGATCAGCCCCTGCACGCGGGCGCCTGGGGCATTCACCAGGCGCGAGATGCCGGTATTGAAGTTGACCAGCGCCTCAGTGCCATTCACCTGATTATCGCCGCGGGTGATGCGGACATTGCCCAGGATGCGGGCGAGGCCGGTCTCGGCTGAATAGACACCACGATCGCCGCGCACGACTTCGGTTTCGGTGCGAATCTCGACATTGCCGAAGAGTTCCACCCGGTCGATCCGGCCTGAGCCTGGCGGCGGTGGCGCGGCGCCGGGTGTTGTGCTGCGCACCGGCGCGGGTGTCCCCTCGGGCGTCAGATAGGAGACCAGGGTATCGGCGCCGACATAGCGGTTATCCTTGGTCCTCAGCACCGCATTGCCGCGCGCTACGGCCATGCGGCGCTGGCTCCAATATTCCAGGCTGTCGCGCGCCACGATGTTCTGGTTGGGGGTGGTCAGCGCCAATTGCCGGCCGGTGAGGACGAGGACCGCCTGGTCCATGTCATAGACGCCGCGGTCGCCGGTGGCGACATCGGTGGCGGTGGTGATCCGCACATTGCCCTCAGCCTCGAAACGCCAGATCTCATTGCCGCCGGAGAGCGGCGACTCGGCCGCGCCGGGCGCCACCGCCGGCTGCGTACCGGCCTGCGGGCGGTATCGTGCCAGCAGCCGCGTCGCATCCACCGTGACGCCATCGCGGATCGCGCGGGCATTGCCGCGGGCGATCACCACCCGCTGCTCCTGCCGCCACTCGATCCCATCATTGCTGGTAATATCGACAGGGCCGCCCTGGCTCATGTCGATATTCTGCGCGGCGGCAGGCAGCGCAAGAGCCAGCAAGAGGGCAAGGACGGGTCTCATTTCTGATTGCCCTCGAGCACCGCATGGGCATTGCCGGTGAAAATGACCACGGCACCGCGCTCCCTCAATTCAAAACCCTCGGAGACGATGGTGCCAAAGGAGCCCTGCGCCTGGGTTGGCCGGTTGCCATTGGCATTGCCACCGGTGATGTCCACCGATGCGGTATCGCTCAGGAACCGCATGCCATTATCGTGATAAATCGTCACATCACCGGCGAGGTGGAGCCAGTTGCGGCCACGATCATAAACGCCATCGCGCGACTCGATCAGCAGCCAGGCGCCATCGGTCATCGTCATATCGGCGCGTGGGGCGTCGAGTTCGATCACCTCTGTGCCGGCGGCGACAGGCATCCCCGCAGCGGCGTTGGAGCGCTGCCGCGCCAGCCGTGCGGTGACGGTATAGGGGCGGTTCAACTCATCAAGCCCCTGATAGAGCGGCGCGGTCACTTGCAGGGCCTCTGCCACCATGGCCGGGCCGCGGCGGAAGGACAGGCGGCCCTCCTTACCCTCGATATCTGGCCAGAACATCAGCAGCGCCAGCAATGTTGCGGCACCGGCGGGCAGCGCGAGCTTGGCAAGCCGCATCGCTGCATGCCGCCGCGCCATGCCACGCATGGAGGGGGCCAGCCGCGCGCGGGAGGGGGCCAGCATATCCCGCCTCGCGGGCAGCGCGGTGACCGGGGCCAGGCTGGGTTGCTCTTTCACTGCCATGGTCATGCCACACCGGCGCGCAGCAGGTCATGGATATGCAGGATACCCACCGGCCGCGCGGCCTCATCAACCACGAACATGGCGGTGATGCCGCTTTCATTCATCAGGCGCAGCGCCTCGGCCGCCAGCGTGTCGGGGCCGATGCTGCGGGGGTTGTGCGTCATCACCGCGCCGGCGTCACGTGCCAGCAGGTTACCACCCGCCTTCAACGCGCGGCGGAGGTCACCATCGGTGACGATGCCTGCCAGCCGCCCGGCATCGATGATGCCCAGGCAGCCGAAGCGCCCCGCCGTCATCGCCACCAGCGCATCGGCCATGGCGAGGTCGGGCCCGGCGAGGGGCATGTCGCGGTGCATAAGTTGGGCCACCCGCATCAGCTTCGCGCCCAGCTTGCCGCCGGGGTGGAAGGTGCGGAAATCAGTGGCGGTGAAGCCACGGCGGGTGAGCAATGCGACGGCCAGGGCATCGCCGAGCGCCAATTGCATGGTGGTGCTGGTGGTGGGTGCGAGGCCCATCGGGCAGGCCTCGGGCGCTGTCGGCAGTACCAGTGCCACATCGGCATCGCGCGCCAGGCTGCTGCCCGGCCTGCCGATAATGGCCACCAACGGCAGGGCGAAGCGCTTGCAATGCGCCACCATATCCGACAGTTCCGCCGTCTCGCCGCTATTGGACAGTGCCAGCACAGCGTCCCCCTGCACGATCATGCCCAGGTCGCCATGGCTGGCCTCACCGGGATGGACGAAGAGTGCGGGGGTGCCGGTTGAGGCCATGGTGGCGGCGATCTTGCGGCCGACATGGCCGGATTTGCCCATGCCTGTGACCACCACGCGGCCGGTGCGCCCGGCCAGAAGTTCTACCGCGGCATCGAACCCGCCATCGAGGCTCGCGGCAAGCGCCGAGAGCGCCTGCGCCTCCAGCACCACAACATTGCGGCCCACATCCTGGTGGGAGGTTGAAACTGGATGGTCCACGGATGGTCTATGAAGCGAGCCGGGGGGCAGGGTCAACCTCAGAATAGCGGTTACCATTCAAGAATTGTGCCATCCTCGGATCAGAACCTTTCAGAAGCCTTGATCGCCAGCTTGCAGCCGGCCTTGATGGCCGCCGAGAGTAGCCGATAGCCCGGGGTCAACTCCGCTTCATGGGCGAGGCCGGTGTCGCGATGCTCCAACTCCTCGGCCCGGAATGTCTCGATCGATTCGCGCAGAGGGGCCTCATCCTCGCCCAAAGCGGCGGATTGGGCTGAGTAGTGCTCGTCGATCGCCTCCTCCACCGCCACGGTGCAGGCCATGGCGGCGCGGTGGCCGAGGGCGGCGGTGGCAGCGCCCAGGGCGAAACCGGCCACATGCCAAAAGGGCAGCAGCGCCGTGGGCCGCACCCGTCGCTCGCCGATCAGGCGGGAGAAATGGTCGAGATGGACCTGCTCCTGCGCCTGCATATGGCTGATGATGGGCTCGTATTTCGTGCCTTTCAGCACGGCCAATTGGCCTTGATATATTCGCTTGGCGCCATATTCGCCGGCGTGGTCGACGCGGATGACACGTTCGAGATAGTCGCGCGGGGTGCTGCTCATGCGGGGCGTCGTCCTCTCAGGGCCAGGGCGGCCAATGCTAGACCATAGATGGTGTTCATCGCCGCCATGGAAAGCGGCAGGCCGGGGATGAGAAAGGCCGGCTCGTCGCAGGGCTTGGTGGGGGTGGGGGCCAGGCTGCGCATCAATTCCTCAATAGTCTGGCCGATGGCGGCCTGGGGCGTGGCGCAACCGGCCAGGGGCGAGGGCCACCACTTGAATTCCACGCCCATATGGAAGGCCCCGATCAGCGCCGAGGCCGCCGCCGCCAGGGCCGCGCCCAGCAGCAGCCAGGGCCGCGCCCGGGGCAGCAGGGCCGCCGGCAGGGCCAGGCCCGCCGCCAGCCAATAGGGCGCGCGCTGCCACAGGCACAATTCGCAAGGGGCGAGGCCGAACCAACCCTCGCTCAAGCCGGCGAAGACCGGGGCCGCGAGGGCCAGCAGAAAAACGGCAATGGGCATGTGGTTTTGTGGAATTGCGCGCGGGCCCGCGCAACCCCATTCTGCGCCCTTTCGGGTAAGGAAACGCAACATGCTGACGATCTGGGGCCGCAACACCTCATCCAATGTGATGAAGGTGCTGTGGCTGTGCGACGAATTGGGCATCGCCTATCAACGGGAAGAGGCGGGCGGCGCCTTCGGGCGCACGACCGAGGATTTTTATCGGGCGATGAACCCCAACCCCACCGTGCCCACCATTGTCGATACCGATGGCTATACGCTGTGGGAGAGCAATGTGATTTTGCGCTACCTCTGCGCCACGCGCGGCGGTGAGAGGCTGTTTCCGACAGATCCTCGCGCCCGGGGCGATGTTGAGCGCTGGGTGGATTGGCAGCAGACCAGCCATAATCCGCGGATGTCGACGATGTTTCTCGGCCTGATCCGCACCCCGCCGGAAAAGCGGGACATGGCGGCCATCGAGGCGGCGCGGGTGCAAACGGCGGGGCTGAACGATATGCTGGAGCGGCAATTGGATGGCCGGGACTATCTGGCCGGGGATTTCAGCATTGCCGATATCGCCCTGGGGCCGCAAATCCATCGCTGGTTCGCGCTGCCCATCGAGCGCCCGCATCAGCCTCGGCTGCGGGCCTGGTATGACAGGCTGCTGAGCCACCCTGGCTATGCCAAGCATTGCGCCGGGGGGCTGGCCTGATGACCACACAGGTGCGCCACGCCGATGCCGCGGGGTTTGAACGCGGGCTTCGGGCGTTTTTTGAATATCGCGACCTGGGCGTGCAGGGGGAGACTGGCGGGGCCTTCGGCGCCCATGTCATCCGTGCCGTGGCCGGCGAGCATCCTGAGCCGAAATGGCATTGCCACCGGCTCGATTTCCAGTTTGTGGTGGTGCTGAAGGGCTGGGTGCGCTTCGAGTACGAGGATATTGGCGAGGTGCTGCTGCAGGCCGGCAGCACCGTGTTGCAGCCGCCGATGGTGAAGCATCGTGAGGTTGAGCACAGCGATGACCTGGAACTGATCGAGATCACCGCGCCGGCGGAATTCGAGACCATGCTGGTGGAGGGGCCGGGTTAGGGGCCATGCGCCCCCCACCTGCATGAAAAGGGGCGGAATTATTGGCCTCAGGCGCCAAAGCCATCCGCCGTCACGCCCCGCGGCAGCACCAGATCATAGGCGCTGCGGGCCAGATATTGCCCGCTGCCGGGCTGGGCCAGCACCACACCATCCTGCATGACCACCTCGCCTCGGCGCAGGGTGGCGACCGGCCAGCCGGTCACCTCCATGCCCTCATAAGGGGTATTGTCCACTGCATGCTGCATCATGGTGTTGGTCAGGCGCACCTGCTTCTTCGGGTCCCATAGGACGATATCGGCATCGCTGCCGGGCGCAATCACGCCCTTGCGGGGGTAGAGGCCCATCAGCTTCGCCGGGTTGGTGGCGACCAGGGCGCAGAATTGCTCCAGGCTGATGCGGCCCTTCGAGACACCCTCGGAGAAGATCAGCGGCAGCCTAGCGGCCAGCCCTGGAATGCCGTTGGGGATGGTCGAAAAATCCTGGCCAGTCTTGGCTGAGGTGCTGAAGGCGCAATGGTCGGAGGTGATAACGTCGAGCGTACCGCGGCGGATCATCTCCCAGATTTTGGCGTGTTCATCCCCGCCGCGCGGGGGCGGGCTGCACATGAAGAGCGCGCCATCAGGCCGGGCCATATCCGCCGCCGTCAGGGTGACATATTGCGGGCAGGTCTCGCCCCAGACTTTCAGGCCGCGGGCTTTGGCGGCGGCGATTTCGGCGGCGGCTTCCTCGCAGCTGACATGGAATACCTGGATCGGTTGGTCCACCAATTCGGCCAGGGCGATGGCGCGCTGCGTGGCCTCGCGCTCCACCACCGGTGGGCGGGACCAGGCATGGTATTGCGGCGCAGTCCGCCCGGCCGCCAGCAGCCGCTGGGTGCGCCATTGGATGGCCTCGTAATTCTCGCAATGCACCGTCACCAGGCAGCCCAGTTTCCGGGCCGTCTCCAACACGCGGATATATTGCGCATCGGTGAGGTGCAGCGGGTCATAGGTGAGGAAGACCTTCAGGCTGCGCACGCCCTCGGCCACGATGCGCGGCACCTCCTCCTGCATCACCGCATCGGTCGGGTCGGTGATGATCTGGTGGAAGGCGTGGTCCAGCATGCCGGTGGCAGCGCGGGCGCGGTAATCCACGAAGCGCTCCCATACCCCATGGCCCTTCCATTGCGGGATGAAGCTGACCACCGTGGTGGTGCCACCCACAAAGGCCGTGGTGGAGGCGGTGATGAAGCTCTCCTCCGAGCGGCTTCCATCGGGTGCCGGTTCCTCGATATGGCAGTGGCTATCCACGCCGCCGGGCAGCACCAGCAGGCCGGTGGCGTCGATCACCCGCTCGCCATCGGGGATATTCTCGCCCAGTGCTACGATGCGCCCGCCGGCCACCGCCACGTCGCAGCGTATCGGGCCGGAACCGGCCGCCACGAGACCATTTCTGATCACCACATCATGCATCTGCGCGTATCTCCTTTGGCATGGCGCAGAATGGCGATGGCGCATTGTGCGTGCAACTGCCCGCAATCACCGCAGCCCCGGCGTGTGGCGGGGCAAAACGCCCGATAACCCCCCATGGCAGCCCGCCCCACGGGCGTGCCAGAAAGGGCCAGGAGGACCCGCCATGCTTGACCCCAAGAATTTTGACCCAGGCGCCTATGTCGCTGCCGTTGCCCCTGCGGTGGGGCTGCAACTCAGCGCCGAGCGCCAGGCGCGCGTGGCCGAAGCCCTGGCGCTGGTGGTGAAGGTGGGTGCCGCCGCCCTGACCCGGCCAGTGCCCGAAAGTGCCGAACCGGCGGCGATGTTCCGGCCATGAGCGCGCTCGACAATACCCGAGGAGCGCTCGCCCGCATCGCCGCCCATGATGCCCAGGTGAATGCCTTCACCGAGGTGCTGGCAGAACGGGCGCTGGCCCAGGCGGCCCGGGTGGATGCCGCCAGCCTGACCGGCCCGCTGGTGGGTATGCCCTTCGCGGCCAAGAACCTGTTCGACCTTAAGGGCATCCCGACGCGGGCCGGCAGCAAGATCCGCCGCACCGCGCCGCCCGCCACCGCCGATGCCACGCTGGTGGCCCGGTTGGAGGCTGCGGGCATGGTCTGCGTCGGCGCGCTGAACATGGATGAATTCGCCTATGGCTTCACCACAGAGAACAGCCATGACGGGCCGGCCCATAACCCGCATGATCTGAGCCGGGTGGCCGGGGGCAGCAGCGGCGGTTCGGCGGCGGCGGTGGCGGCGGGGATGGTGCCGGTCTCGCTCGGCACGGATACCAATGGTTCGATCCGGGTGCCGGCCTCACTTTGCGGTATTTTTGGCATCAAGCCCAGCTATGGGCGGCTGCCGCGCAGCGGGGCCACGCTGTTTGTGGCGGCACTCGACCATGTAGGCCCCTTCGCCCGCGATGTGGCGACGCTGGCGGCGGTGTATGATGCGCTGCAAGGCCCTGACGCGGCGGACCCGGCGCAGGTGCCCATGCCGGTGGAACTTGTCTCGCCCGGCATGGAGGCGGGGCTGGGCGGCTTGCGCATCGGCAGGCTGGGCGGGTGGTTCGACGGGCCGCAAACCCCCGCCGCCCGCGCCGCGGTGGCCGCGGTGGCCAAAGCGCTGGGCGCCAACGGGACCGCCATCTGGGCAGATGCCGAGGCGACCCGCGCCGCCGCCTTCCTGATCACTTCCAGCGAGGGGGCCGGATTTCGCCTGCCGGAACTGCGGGACCATCTGGAAGATTTCGAGCCGCTGATCCAGGACCGGCTGCTGGCCGGCGCCCTGCTGCCAGCAGCCTGGATATTCCACGCCCAGCGGGTGCGGGCTATGGGCAAGGCCAGCATGGCCGCTTTGCTGGCCGATTGGGACATTCTAATCGCTCCCGCCACCCCCACGCCGGCCACGCCCATCGGTCAGGACATTCTGACCATGGAGGGAGTGAGCATGCCGCTGCGCCCCTCCATGGGCCTCTTTACCCAGCCGATCAGCGCCATTGGCCTGCCGGTGCTCACCGTGCCGCTGCAAAACGCCGAAGGGGTGCTGCCGATTGGCGTGCAGTTGATCGGCCGGCCCTGGCAGGAAGCCGCGCTGTTTCGCGCCGCGCGGGTGTTGGAACAGGCGGGCCTTTGCGCCGCACCCGTCGCACCCGCTTTCACAGTTTGACGATAACGCTATATCTGCGCGATGGACGAAGCCCATGGATGATGACTGGGAAATACCCAACGCGCTGCAGCCCGACCCCGTGGATTACGGGTTCGATCTACGTCCACGTCTGGACGCCGTGGTCGCCGTCAAATCGCTGATACCGCCCGATGCCTTCACCGCCCCCACGCTGGGCGTGGAGCGCGAGGGCAGTGCGGTGCTGATCGACGCACCCAATGGCCGGGGAGGGCTGTTTCTCACCATCGGGTATCTGATCACCGAGGCGGAGACGATCTGGCTGACGGCGAATAATGGCCGGGTTGCACAGGGCCATGCCCTGGCGGTGGATCCTGAGACCGGCTTTGGCCTGATCCAGGCGCTGGGCCGGCTGGATGGCATCACGCCGATGGAGTTGGGTGACAGCCATTCCCTCAAAAGCGGCGATCCGATGATCCTGGCGGCAGCGGGCGGCGCATCGCATGCGGTGGCGGCACGGGTGGCGGCGCGCCAGCCCTTTGCCGGCTATTGGGAGTATATCCTGGAGGAGGCGATCTTCTCGGCGCCGGCGCATCCACATTGGGGCGGTGCCGCCTGCATTGGCGGCGATGGGCGGCTTATGGGGGTGGGGTCGCTGATCCTGCAGCAGGGCGAACCCGGCGGAAGACGGCTGGACCTCAATATGGTGGTGCCCATCCAGGAACTGACGCCCATTCTGCCGGCGCTGCTGCGCCAGGGCCGCAGTGACCGCCCGCCCTTGCCATGGCTGGGTCTTCTGGCGATGGAGGAGGAGGAGGGTGTCTCGGTGGGCAGCGTGACGCGCGGCGCACCGGCGGATCTGGCGGGGGTGCGCCCGAAGGACCGTATCCTGGCCGTGGGTGGCGAGGGCGTGACCGATTTGGCCACGCTGTGGCGCGCGGTGCGGGCGCAGGGCAATGCCGGCGTGCCGGTGCCGCTCAGGCTGGAGCGCGGCACGCGGGTGATAAATCTGACATTGATGTCATCTGAGCGCCGAAAATTTCTCAAGGCGCCGCGGCTGCATTGAGGGGCTTACCGGCCTGCGGTTCATGCACGGGTCAAGCCCATGCATGAACTGGGGAGGGTTACTTGGGCGCCAGCTTGTCTTGCGTCTTGGTGTCAAAATCGCTGGCCTCGTGCCGCTCCCACAATTGGCTCGACAGATCGCCCTGCACCCGGTTGACCATGCGGCCGCGCTGGGCGGCCGGGCGGTCAAAAATAGCCTGCGCCCAGCGCTGCACATGGGTGTAGCTGGCCGCATTGAGGAAGGTGACGGAGTCGCCATAGAGCCAGCCGCGCACCAGGCCACCATACCAGGGCCAGATCGCCATATCGGCGATGGTGTATTCGGCGCCGGCGATGAATTCACTCTCGGCCAGGCGGCGATCGAGCACATCGAGTTGGCGCTTTACCTCCATGGTGAAGCGGTCGATCGGGTATTCCTGCTTATTGGGCGCATAGGCGTAGAAATGGCCATAGCCGCCGCCGAGATAAGGCGCGCTGCCCATTTGCCAGAACAGCCAGGAGAGCGTCTCGGCCCGGTTGCTGCCCAAAAAGGCGCCGAATTTTTCCGCCAGATGCAGCAGGATGGCACCCGATTCGAAGACGCGTACCGGCTCGGGCCCCGAGCGGTCGAGCAAGGCCGGGATTTTCGAATTGGGGTTGATGCCGACGAAGCCGCTGCCGAACTGATCGCCCTCACCGATGCGGATCAGCCAAGCGTCGTATTCGACACCGGTATGGCCGGCGGCGAGGAGTTCCTCCAGCATCAAGGTCACCTTCACGCCATTGGGCGTGCCGAGTGAATAAAGCTGCAGCGGATGCCGACCGACCGGCAATTCCTTCTCATGCGTGGCCCCCGCGATCGGGCGGTTGATATTGGCGAAGCGGCCGCCATTGCCCTGCTTCCATTCCCAAACGCTGGGGGGGACGTATTCAGACAAGAAAGCTTTCTCCACAGCCGCAGCGGCCTTTTTCATTCGGGTTGACGAAGGTGAAGCCGGCACTCATTGGCTTCACCTCGTAATCCATCTCGGTGCCAATCAGGAACAATGTGGCTTTACGGTCCACCAGGATGGTGATGCCGCGATCGGTCACCCGCTCATCGGTGGGGCCAGCGGCATCGACGAAGGTGAGGTCATAGGCCATGCCGGAGCAGCCCTTGGTCTTGATGCCGATGCGCAGCAGTTTTCCCTGTTCGGCATTGGCATAGAGCGCGGTGAGGCGCTCGGCCGCCGCTTCGGAGAGCGTCATCAGTGGCGGCAGGGCGCGGGCGCGTGGCTTATCGGTGGTGGTGGACATGGCGCGGGTCCTCCTCAGAACATATTCATGGCGAGGCGGGAATCCTCGCTCATGCGGCTGGGGTCCCAGGGCGGGTCCCATACGATCTCGACCTTGCTGCTGGTCACGCCAGGCACGCTGCCCACCGCCTGCTCGGCCATGAAGGGCAATTCCTGCGCCGAGGGGCAGGAGGGGGTGGTGAGGGTCATCTCGACCTTCACCGAGCCGTCATCGCCAATCTCGATGGCGTAGACTAGGCCGAGTTCGTAGATATCGACCGGGATTTCCGGGTCGAAGACGGTTTTCAGCGCGGCGATCACGCCCTCTTCCGAGAGGGGGGGGTGCTGTTCGCCATCAGGCGTCCAGGCCGATACGGGGGTCTCACTCACTGCTCGCCTCCTTGCCGCCGGGGTCGTCCAAGGCGTTGTTCAGGGTGTGCCAGGCCAGGGTGGCGCATTTCACCCGGCTGGGGAATTCATGCACGCCGGAGAGGGGGGTGAGGCGCTCCATATCCTCCTCCAGCGCTGCATCGCAGGCCGGGCAATGGCCCGTCATGGCGAGTTCGCGAAAGCCTGCCCCCATGGCCTTGGCCTGAGCGGGGGTCTTGCCGCGCACCGTCTCGGTCATCAGCGAGGCGCTGGCCATGGAAATGGCGCAGCCGCGGCCCTGGAAGGCGGCATCGGCGATGCTGCCATCCTCATTGAAGGCGAGCCAGAGGTCCATCTTGTCGCCGCAGAGGGGATTGTCGCCGCGGGCGTGATGGGTGGCATTCTCGAGACGGCGGAAATTGCGCGGCTTGCGGCCGTGGTCGAGAATCACTTCCTGGTAGAGGTCGCGCAGATCGTCGAACATCAGGCGAAGAACCTCCGGGCTGAGACCAGCGCCTCGGCGAGATAATCGATCTCGGCGGAGGTGGTGTAGAGGCCGAAACTGGCCCGGCAGGTGCCGCTTTCGGCGCCGAGGCGCTCATGCAGCGGCTCGGCGCAATGGCGGCCGGCGCGCACCGCGATGCCGGCACGGTCCAGCAGGGTCGAGAGGTCATGCGAATGCGCATTGTCCAGCGCAAAGGCGAAAACGCCGCCGCGATCCTGCGCCGCCCCCAGGATGCGCAGGCCCTCAATGCCCGGCAGCACCGCCATGGCGTGGTCGACCAGCGCGCGCTCATGCGCCTCGATCGCGGCCATGCCGATGGCCTCAACGTAGCGGATGGCAGCGTGCAGGCCGATGGCCTCGATGATGGCCGGGGTGCCGGCCTCGAATTTCGCCGGTGGCTCGGCCCAGATGGAATGGTGCAGGCCGACGCTGGCTATCATGTCGCCGCCACCCAGGAAGGGCGGCATCAAACGCTGGAGATCGGCCTTGGCGTAAAGCACGCCGATGCCGGTGGGGCCGTAGAGCTTGTGGCCGGTGAAGGCGTAGAAATCCGCATCGATCGCCTGAACGTCCACCCGGCGATGCACCGCCGCCTGGCTGCCATCGAGCAGCACTTTCGCGCCGGCCTCATGCGCCATGCGGGCGATCTGGGCGGCAGGTGTGACCGTGCCCAGCACATTGGACATATGGGTGATAGCCACCAGCCCAGCCCGGCCATCGGCCAACAATTCGGCCAGATGGCCGAGGTCCAGCTCGCCCGCATCGGTGATGCGGCAAATGCGCAACTCGGTGCCATGCGCGTCGCGCAGCATCTGCCAGGGGACGAGGTTGGCGTGGTGCTCCATTTCCGAGGCGATAACCGCCTGCCCCGGCTTGAGCATGCCGCGGCCGAAGGAATGGGCGACCAAATTCATCGCCATGGTGGAATTGGCGGTGAAAATAATGTCAGCCTCGGAGGGCGCATTGATGAAGCGTGCCACGGCGGCGCGGGCGGCCTCGTAATCGGCGGTGGCCTGTTCGCTCAGGTGGTAGGCACCGCGATGCACATTGGCATAGGCGCTTTCCATGCAGGTCACCATCGCCTGGATCACCTGGCGGGGTTTTTGCGCCGAGGCGCCGCTGTCGAGAAATACCAGCTTCTTGCCGCGATATTCGCTGGCCAGAATGGGGAAATCGGCGCGGATGGCGGCGATGTCGAACGGGGCTGGTGAAAGACCGTCCATCATGCCCTCTCTTGCGCCCACCAGGCGGTGACAGCCTCGCTCAGCGCGGCGCGGCAGGCCTCATCACCCACGCCTTCGGTCGCCTCGGTAAGAAAGGCCTCGACCAACATGGAGCGCGCGGCCTGCTGCGGAATGCCGCGGCTGCGCAGATAAAACAGTTGCGCCGGGTCCAGCGCGCCCACCGTGGCGCCATGGCTGCATTTCACGTCATCGGCGTAGATTTCCAGCTGGGGTTTGCTGTCCATCTCGGCCTCTTCCGAGAGCAGAAGGGCCTGGTTCATCTGGTAGCCATCGGTGCGCTGGGCTGGCTTGCTGACCAGGATCTTGCCCTGGAAGACGCCGCGCGATTTGCCCGTCAGCACGGTCTTGTAGGTCTGGCGGGAGCCGCAATCCGGGGCGGCATGGTGCAGCACGGTGGTGGTATCGGCATGTTGGCCATCACCCACCAATTGCGCGCCGTTCATATGGCACATGGCTTTGGGGCCATTCAGGGCGGCGTGGATTTCGTTGCGCGCCAGCCGGCCGCCGGCATTGAGGGTGAAATTATCATAGGTGGCACCGGCGGCAATGGCGCAATGCACCGAGGAGAGATGGAACGCCGCCCTGCCCTCGCGCTGGATACGAACATGAGCCAGCTCCGCCCCCTCATCGAGGCTGATTTCGAAGACCGGGTTGTGCAGATAGGCAAGGCCTGCTGCGCCGTCGCTGGTGTCCAGCAAGGTCAGCTTGGCCCGCCGGCCCAGGCGCAGCACATGGCGGGGGTGGAAGCCGATGGCGCCGCGGGCACCGGTGACGACACAGACCAGCTCGACCAGCCCGGCATCCTCGCCCTCCGGCACGTCGAGGAATAAGCCATCCTCGAAGAGGGCGGCATTCATCGCCGCGATAGGCTGGGTTGGCAGGGAGGTGAGCCCGCCCAGCAGCGCTTGCGCATCCGATAATGGCCGCGGCGGCAGGGAGGACAGATCACCACGCAGCACGCCATCGACAAAGACCAGCCGGGCGGCGCCGCGCGTCAGCGGCAGGCTGGGCATGCCAAGCCCGCGCGCGCCCATCGGGGAATTTTCGCCGAAGCTTGCCTGCGCAACCTGCGCGAGGTCGGTATAGCGGAAGGCCTCGGCACGGCGCGTCGGCAGGCCATGGGCGCGCAGCGCGGCGATGCCGGCGGCGCGGGTTTCAGCCGCCCAGGCGGGCGTGGCCAAGGCATCCGCCCGGCCAAGCAAACCGGCAGCATTGTTATTGACGATGGCGTTCATGCGGCGACCGAGGCGTAGCCCGAGGCCTCCAGCGCCAGCGCCAATTCCGGACCGCCGGATTTGACGATCCGCCCGCCCATCAGCACATGCACCCGGTCGGGCACGATGTAATCGAGCAGGCGCTGGTAATGGGTGATGATCAGCGCCGAGAATGCTGGCGAGCGCAGGGCATTCACACCTTCGGAGACGATTTTCAGCGCGTCGATGTCCAGGCCGGAATCCGTCTCGTCCAGGATCGCCAGCTTGGGGCTGAGGAGGGCCATTTGCAGCACCTCGTTGCGCTTCTTCTCACCGCCGGAGAAGCCGACATTCACGCCGCGCTTGAGCATGTCCTCCGGCATGGAGAGTTCCTTCATGCGGGCGCGGGCCAGCTTGAGGAACTGCATGGCGTCAACCTCGTTCTCGCCGCGGTGGCGGCGCTGGGCATTGAGCGCGGTGCGCAGGAAATTGGCATTGCCCACGCCGGGCAATTCCACCGGATATTGGAAGGCGAGGAAGACGCCGGCGGCCGCACGCTCCTCGGGTTCCATCGCCAGCAGATCGACGCCGTTGAAGGTGACCGAGCCGCCGGTGATCTCATAGCCCTCACGCCCGCTCAGCACATAGGAGAGGGTG
Source organism: Rhodovarius sp. (assembly GCF_040399605.1). NCBI lineage: Bacteria > Pseudomonadati > Pseudomonadota > Alphaproteobacteria > Acetobacterales > Roseomonadaceae > Rhodovarius > Rhodovarius sp. Next base: position 59,619 of record NZ_JBBARU010000009.1, read on the forward strand.
GATTTGCCCGAACCATTGGGCCCCATGATGGCGTGCAACTCGCCCGAGGGCACTTCCAGATCGATTCCTCTGAGGATGGCCTTGCCGTCGATTTCCGCGGTCAGGCCTTCGATACGCAACATCAACCAACACTCCCTTCGAGCGAAATCGCCAGTAATTTTTGGGCTTCCACGGCGAATTCCATCGGCAATTCCTTCAGCACCTCACGGCAGAAACCATTCACGATCAGCCCCACCGCCTCTTCCTGCGTGAGGCCGCGCTGGCGGCAATAGAACAGCTGGTCCTCGGCGATGCGCGAGGTGGTGGCTTCATGCTCCACCTTGGCCGACATGCAGCGATTCTCGATATAAGGCACGGTATGGGCGCCGCATTCATCGCCGATCAGCAGTGAATCACACTGGGTGAAATTGCGCGCGCCGATGGCCTTGGGGCTGATCTTCACCAGGCCACGATAGGTGTTCTGGCCACGACCGGCGGAGATGCCCTTGGAGACGATGGTACTCTTCGTGCGCGCGCCGATATGGAACATCTTCGTTCCCGTATCGGCCTGCTGGCGGTTATTGGTGATCGCCACCGAATAGAACTCGCCCACGCTGTCATCGCCCTGCAGGATGCAGGAGGGGTATTTCCAGGTGATGGCCGAACCGGTTTCCACCTGGGTCCAGCTCACCTTGCTGCGGGCACCCCGGCAGGCGGCGCGTTTGGTGACGAAATTATAGATGCCGCCACGGCCCTCGGCATCGCCGGGATACCAGTTTTGCACCGTGGAATATTTGATTGTCGCGTCATCGAGCAGCACCAGTTCCACCACCGCCGCATGCAGCTGGTTTTCATCGCGCATCGGCGCCGTGCAGCCTTCGAGGTAGCTCACCTTGCTGCCCTCATCGGCGATGATCAGGGTGCGCTCGAACTGGCCGGTGCTCTTGGCATTGATGCGGAAATAGGTGCTGAGCTCCATCGGGCATTTCACGCCCTTGGGGATGTAGACAAAGCTGCCATCGGTGAAGACGGCGCTGTTGAGGGCGGCAAAATAATTATCGGCCTGGGGCACCACGCTGCCGAGATATTTGCGCACCAGTTCGGGGTGTTCCTGCACCGCCTCGCTGATGGCGCAGAAGATGATGCCATCCTTCGCCAGCCGCTCCTTATAGGAGGTGGCGACGGAGACACTGTCGAACACCGCATCGATGGCGATGGGCATGCGCCCTTCGGAGGGGCTGTCGCCAGCGCCCTCCACACCAGCCAGGATCGCTTGCTCACGCAATGGGATCCCCAGTTTTTCGTAGGTGCGCAGCAGTTCGGGATCAACCTCATCGAGGCTTTTCGGGCCCTGCTTATTCTTCGGCGCAGCGTAGTAATAGGCGTCCTGATAATCGATTTTGGGGTAGTCCACCGCCGCCCAATCGGGCTCCTCCATGGTCTGCCACAGGGCGAAGGCCTTCAGGCGCCATTCCAGCAGCCAGGCGGGCTCATTCTTCTTGGCGGAGATGAAGCGCACGATATCCTCGTTCAGGCCCTTGGGCGCGAACTCCATCTCGATATCGGTCTCAAAGCCCCATTTATAGCCGCCCTCGGCGACGGACTGAACGGCTTCGATGGTCTCGGTAACGGCTGCCATTTTCTATGTGTCTCTCAGGCGTTCAGGGCGAGTGCGGGGGCGCGGCGGGCGTGGTTTGCGCCGGCGAGGTCCGCCACGGTGACATGGGCAAGGGCATCGCGGATGGCACGATTCACCGGGTCCCATCGGCCACGGACGGGGCACATCGCCTCGGCCTCGCAGCCACCCATGGCGCCATCGACGCATGCCGTCAGCGCGATGGGGCCATCAAAGGCGACGATGACCTCGGCGAGCGGGATTTCGGTAAGTGGACGCCCCAGGCGATAGCCTCCCCGGGCGCCGCGCAGGCCTTCGACCAACCCGGCCTGGCCAAGGATTTTCAGCACCTTGGCGACAGTGGGCTCGGCGAGGCCGGATGTCAGCGCCAGTTCCGGCACCGCCACCACGCGCTCCTGTCCGGCGGCGCGTTCCAGCCCCGCCAGCACCACCACCGCATAATCCGTCAGCTTTGAAAGCCGCAACACGGCCTATTCCTTCACCCAATGGAGGTGAAATAGGACCAATGGTGTCGGCTTTCCAGAGGGCTTGGGCGAGATTCAGTCGCGGAAATAGAGAAGGCCCGGATTATCCACCAAAATTCTCTGCCGCGTGGCCAGGTCGGGCGCCCAATCGGCGAACCAATCCAGCAGCATGGCGTCATCCAGCATATCCAGCGCGTCAGGGATTTGGGTGTGCGGCCAGTCGGTGCCCCAGACGCAGCGCTCGGGCACGGCGGCGATATAGCGCGCCGCCAGGGCGGGCAAATCGGTCCAGGGTGCGGTGCTGGAACGGTAGCCCGAGAGCTTGACCCAGGCCCGTCCGGTTTCCAGCAGGCGGAGAGCGGCCTCCACCACCGGGCCATCCGGGCCCTCGGCCGCTGGCGCGCCGGCCATATGGTCGAGCACGATCGGCACCGGCAGCGCGGCCAAGCGGGGGGCGAGTTCGACCATCGCCGCCCCCTTCGAATAGATCTGGATATGCCAGCCAAAGGGGGCGATGCGCCGGGCCAGCGCGTCCAATTGCTCCAGGGGCGTGCCATTGCCGCTGACGGCGTTGAAGCGCACGCCGCGGGCACCGGCGGCATGCATGGCGGCCAGATCGGCCGCCTCATCCACCACCACCACGGCGCGGGCATGGTCCAGGCCGAATTCGGCCACGGCATCCAGCGTCACCGCATTGTCGGTGCCATAGACGCTGGCCTGCACCACTATGGCGCGGGTGAGCCCCAGCTTTTCCGCCATGGAGCGATAATGCGGGATGGTGGCGGGCGGCGGGGTGTAGGGGCGGCGGGGGTCCAGCGGGTAGCGGTCATAGGGGCCGAAGATGTGGAAATGCGAATCGCAGGCGCCCTCCGGCGCGCGCCATTTGGGGGTGCCGGTGACGTCGAGGGCCGGGGCGCAGGTGAACATGGCTGTTTCTCCAATTTTGCTGTCCCCAGATTGCGGGCCGCGCGGGAGCGACGCAATCTGGGAGCAGAAATGTGAGGGAAAGATCCATGAAGATCGCTGTTGTCACTGGCGCGAGCGCCGGTATCGGTCGCGCCACCGCGCTGGGCCTGCTGGCCGCAGGCTATGGGGTGGCCCTGGCCGGCCGCCGCCTTTCCGAATTGGAGGAGACCGCCGCCCTGGCCGGCGCCAATGCCGCCCATGCGCTGCCGGTGGCGACCGATGTGTCAGACCCCGATGCGGTCAATGCCCTGTTTGCCGCCGTGGTGCAGAAATGGGGCCGGTTGGATTTGCTGTTCAACAATGCCGGCATGGGCGTGCAGGGCTATTTGTTCGAGGATCTGCCGGTGGAGAAATGGCTGCAGGTGGTGGCGGTGAACCTCACCGGCAGTTTTCTGTGCGCCCAGGCGGCCTTCCGCATCATGAAGAACCAGACGCCACGGGGCGGGCGCATCATCAATAATGGCAGCATCTCGGCGCATACGCCGCGGCCCGATAGCGCGCCCTATACCTCGACCAAGCACGCCATCACGGGGCTGACCAAGAGCATCATGCTTGATGGCCGGAAATACGATATTTGCGCCGGGCAGATCGATATCGGCAATGCCGCCACGCCGATGACGGCGCGGATGCAAAAGGGCGTGAAGCAGCCCGATGGCACCATGAAGGTTGAGCCGACCATGGATGTGGAGAATGTGGCCAAGGCCGTGGTCTATATGGACAGCCTCGACCTCTCGGCGAATGTGCTGACCATGACGATCAAGGCGACGCATATGCCGTTTGAAGGCCGGGGCTGACCCGGCGCAGGATAGCGCAAAGCGGCACCATGCGGCCGATGGCGTCGGAGGTGAAGGCCTCCAGCGCCGGCAGCACGCCAGGCGGTGGCGGCGACATTTGGGGCGGCAATAGGCTGCCCAGGCTGGCAGCCTCCTCCCGCGCCGCGGCCTGACCGGCAGCGATGATCCCCCGTGCATCCAAAGGCGCCAGCACCGCCCAGGCCAGGGCAAGATAGCCGGGCCAATAGCCCAGATGGCGGTACATGCTGGCCAATATGGGTGCCTCGCCGGCACCGATGGCGTTGAGGCGGAGCACCAATGCGGCGGTTGAAGGGGCCAGGGCAGAGAGGTCCGGCAAGGGTGGCAGGGGCAGAGCCTCGGCCATGTCATGGGCCATTGGTTTGGGCAGGGGGCCGGGGGTAAAGCCGGGTTTGGCGGCTTCCTGCAGCAAGGTCAGCGCCACCAGCGCCATGGGGTTGGTGCGGTCATAGGCGGCGAGAATGGCGTGGATCGGCCCGAGAGCCTCGGCCGGCACGCCCGCCGCCTGCAGTGCTTCCGGGGGGATTTCCGGTAGCCTCGGCAGGGCCAGGCGGGCGCGCAGCCGGGCGGCGGTGGCTGGCATATGGCCCTCGGCATAGAGCGGGCGCAGGCTGCCCCAGGCCCATTCCAAACCGCCCGGAAACACCGCGAGGTGCCGCCAGATCAAATTCACCACCCCCACGCCGAAAACGGCGCGGATATCGGCAAAGATCGCCGCCACTGCGCCCGTGGCATCGGCCTCGCGGATGGCGGGAACCGGGTCGCTCATCGCCCGGTGAAGTGGGGGTCGCGCTTTTCCAGCATGGCGGAGACCGCCTCGCGGTGGTCTTCCGTCTCATGCGCGATGGCCTGGAAGGCGGCGCTCATTTCCAGCAGCGTGGCCAGCGAGGCGTGCTGGCCCTCACGCAGCAGGCGCTTGGTCATGCGCAGCACGCCGGGCGGGTTTTTCGCCACCCGCGCGGCCAGGGCCTGGGCGGCGGCCAGCAGGTTTTCATGCGGCACCACCTGGGAGACGAGGCCGACCGATTTCGCCTGCTCGGCATTCAGCGGGTCGCCGGTGAAACTCATCTCGGCGGCCACCGCATTGCCGACGATGCGCGGCAACAGCCAGGCGCCGCCATCGCCGGGCACGATGCCCACGCGCACGAAGCTTTCGGCGAAGACCGCCCGTTCCGAGGCCACGCGCATGTCGCACATGCAGGCGAGGTCGAGTCCCGCGCCGATAGCCGGTCCATTGACTGCGGCGATGGTCGGCACATTCAGCTCATAAAGGGCGAGGGGAATGGTCTGGATGCCGCGGCGATAATTCTCCCGCATGGCGGCGGGGCCGTGGCCGGCCATCATGCCGGTCTTGTCGCGCATGGCCTTCAGGTCACCACCCGCGCAGAAGGCGGGGTCGGCGCCGGTCAGAATCACGCAGCGCACGCTGTCATCACGCTCGATCCGGCGGCAGGCATCGACCACCGCCTCGCAATCCTCCCGCGTGCCGATGGCATTGCGCTTTTGCGGCGCGTTCAGGGTGAGCGTGACAATGCTGCCCGCTTGTTCGTAGGTGATGAAGCTCATGAAATGTCCCTCGCGGTGATATCGGGCCACAGGGCGGCGCCGCCCTGTGCCAGGGTGTTGCGGCCGATTTCGCCGGCCCAGGCGCGTTCACTGCCGCCCTCGTCGCGCCAGCTCCAGAGCCGGCGGGTGGTGTGGTGCAATTCGTGATCCTCGGTGATGCCAATGGCGGCGAAGACCTGGTGGACGGTGGCCGCAGTGGTCTGCGCCGCCTCGCCCGCCACCACTTTTGCACAGGCGATTTCAAACGAAGCACCTTCCAGCCCCCGCGAATCCACCGCGCGGGCGGCGGCGGACACGGCCACCGAGACGGCCGCGGCCTCGGAGGCCACCACGGCCAATTGCTGCTGAATCGCCTGAAATTTTGCCAGGGCGCGGCCGAATTGTTTTCGCGTATTGGCCCAATCCACCGCCAGGGCCAGGGCGTGCTCCACAGCCCCCGCAATCAAGGCTGCACGCAGCAGGGCATGGCCCAGGCGCAGCGCGCGGGGGCCGTGGCTATTGGGCAGCGCGCCCTCGGCCAGCAGGGGGCCAGGGGTCATGGCGTCGCGCGGCTCGCGGGCGATGTTCTGGCCCGGTGTGGCGGCGCCGGGGGCATGCAGCGCCAGCCGTCCCGGGGCAGGTTCCAGCAGCAATTGGGCGGCGAAACGGCCGAAGGGGGCGGTTTGGCCAAAGCTGGAGAACCCGCCGCGCGGCTCGATGCCCGCTGCCGCCGCCAAGCCATTGGCCAGCATGCATTCCGCCACCGGCGCGGGCGCTGCATAGCGGCCTATCACCTGCCAGACCGCCGCGGCATCGGCCCAGCCCAGGCCAATGCCGCCGAGTTCCTCGGGCACCAGCAGCAGCGGCAGGCCCAGCCCCTCCAGCGCCTCCCACAATTCTTCCGGCCATTCGCCGGCCTCCAGCCGCCGCAGCGCTGCCGCGCCGGATTGGGCGGCGAGCAGGCGGTCCACCTGCTCGAGAATGATCGCCCTCATCGCAGGCCAAGTTCACGGGCAATAATGCCGCGCAGAATTTCCCGCGTGCCGCCGCGCAGCGAGAAGGTGGGGGCAAGCTGCGTCAGATCGGCCAGCAGCGCGCGTAAATCCTCGGGCATGTCTTCAGGCTCCAGCAGAGCGCGGATCTGCTCTGGCAGGCGCTGTTCAAAATCATTGCCGGCATCCTTCACCAGGGCTGCCTCCTGGGCCGGAGCCTCGCCAGCCTCCAGCATACCGGCCACCGAGAGCGACATGCCGCGCAAGGTGTTCAGCCGCGCCACCATCCGGCCCACCGCCACATCAGCGCCGGGCACATCGCGCAGCGCATCCACACCCGCCGTCAGGGCGGGCAGCGAGGAGAGGTAGCGCTCGGGCCCGCTGCGCTCGAGGGCCAGTTCCTCGGTCGCCTGGGCCCAGCCGGCACCTTCCTGGCCGAGCAGGGCGTCTTCGGGCAGGAGCACATCGTCGAAGGTGACTTCGTTGAAGCTTTCCTCGCCCAACAGGTCGCGAATCGGGCGGATGGAAATGCCGCTGAGGCGCAAATCCACCAGCAACTGGGAGAGCCCGGCATGGCGGGAGCCACCCTCGGGCGCGGGCGAGGTGCGGACCAGCGCGATCATCCAATCCGAGAGATGGGCGTTGGTCGTCCAGATTTTCCGGCCATTGAGCTTCCAGCCACCCGGAACCCTCTCGGCCTTGGTGCGCAGCGCGGCCAGGTCGCTGCCGGCCTCGGGCTCACTCAGGCCGATGCAAAAGGCCAGCTTGCCGCTGGCGATGCCGGGGAGGATTTTTCGCCGTTGTTCCTCGGTGCCGCGGCGCAGGATGAGTGGGCCGGATTGCCTGTCGCCAATCCAATGCGCGCCCACGGGCGCACCCACCGCCAGCAATTCCTCCAGCACCACCACGCGTTCGAGGCCACTGCGCTCATGCCCGCCATAGGCTTTGGGCCAGACCATGCCGATCCAGCCGCGCGCGCCGAGTTCTCGGGAGAACTCCCGGTCAAACCCCATCCAGGAGCGGGCGCGGACCGCTGGTGTCCAGTCGCGCCCGGCCTCGGCCAGAAAGGCGCGCAGCTCGGCCCTCAGGCCGGCGCTGCCGCCGGGGAGGCTGGGCAATTCAAAACGCATGGCGTTTCCCTCTTCACATCCGCCCACGCTCCCATAGGGTGCGCGCAGCATCTCAGGGGAGTATCATTATGGATAAATTCGGCATGGGCCAGCCTGTCCGTCGCAAGGAGGATGTGCGGCTGCTGACAGGGCGCGGCAGCTACACCGATGATCTCTCGCGCGAGAATGAGGCGCAGATGGTCATTTTGCGCTCGCCGCACGCCAATGCCCGGATCAATTCCATCGATCTGGCGGCGGCGCAGGCTGCGCCGGGCGTGCTGATGGTGCTGACCGGGGCGGAGGCGGATGCCGATGGGCTGGGGCTTTTCCCCGTCATGGTCGAGGTGCCTGGCAAGGATGGCACCCGCGTCTTCGCGCCGCCGCGCAAAATTCTGCAGGCCGAGCATGTGCGCTTCGTGGGCGACCCGGTGGCCGTGGTGGTGGCGCAAACCCGCGCCCAGGCGCAGGACGCGGCCGAGTTGATCGAGGTGGATTACGATGTTCTGCCCAGCATCACCGATACCGCCGCCGCCGCTGAGGCCGCGGCGCCGCTGGTCTGGGAGGAGGCGGGAACCAATACCTGCGTGCTCTGGACCAATGGCCGCAAGGAACAGACGGACGCCGCCTTCGCCGCAGCGGCCAAGATTTCCACCGTGCGGCTGGTGCAGAACCGGCTGATCGGCAACCCAATGGAGCCGCGCGTCGCGCTCGGCGAATATGATGCCGCGACCGGCGGCTTCACCCTGACCAGCCCCACCCAGGGCGTGGTGCGGGTGCGCGAAACCCTGGCGCAGTTCATCTTCCAGGTGGACAAGGCAAAGATGCGAGTGATTTCGCCCGATGTGGGCGGCGGCTTTGGCCTGCGTGGCAAGCTGTTTCCCGAATCCGCCATGGTGCTCTGGGCCGCCAAGCGGCTGGGCCGCCCGGTGAAATGGACCGCCGGGCGCACTGAGACCTTCATGTGCGACCCGCATGGCCGTGACCATGTGACCGAGGCCGAGATGGCCTTTGATGCCAATGCGAAAATCATGGGCATGCGGGTGCGCAGCATCGCTGCCATGGGGGCCTATTTGTCGGATTTCGGCCCGCGCATCCCCACCGTGGCCGGCGGGCGCATCAGCGGCACCGTCTATGACATGCAGAATGTGAATATGGAGGTGCGCTGCGTCTTCACCAACACAACGCCGACAGACGCTTATCGCGGCGCCGGGCGGCCAGAGACGGCTTATGTGATCGAGCGCCTGCTCGATGCTGGTGCCGGCGATTTTGGCATCGCGCGGGAGGAGATCCGCGCCCGCAACTACATCCGGCAGGAGCAGATTCCCTATACCAATTGCGTGGGCGTGGAGATCGATAGCGGGCATTTCGAGGAAACCCAGGGCAAGGCGCTGGAACTGGCGGATTGGTCGGGCTTTGACGCCCGCGCAGCCGCCAGCCGGGCCGCGGGCAAGCTGCGCGGCCGTGGCCTGGGCTATTTCATCGAGGCCTCGGGCGGGCAGCCGCAGGAATGGGCCCGGGTGAAGATGGAGCAGGATGGCACGGTGGCGCTCACCGTTGGCACTTTTTCGCATGGCCAGGGGCATGAGACGGCCTTCGCACAGTTGCTGCATGACCGGCTGGGGGTGGATTTCTCCGCCGTGCGACTGGTGCAGGGCGATAGTGACGTGGTGCCCTCGGGCGGCGGTACGGGCGGCTCGCGCTCCTCGCAGATGGGCGGCGTTGCCGTTGTGCGTGCGGCCGAGATGGTGATCACCAAGGCCAAGCGGATCGCGGCGCATCTGCTGGAGGTGGGTGCCGGCGATGTCGAGTTCGATGGCGGGAAGTTCCGCGTGGCCGGCACGGATCTCTCCACCGATTGGACGGCGGTGGTGGCTGCGGCCGAAAACCCGCCCGAGGGCGAAACCCCGGGGCTGGACGAGCAACTGATCTATAAGCGCGACACCGAGTGCAATTTCCCCAATGGCTGCCACGTGGCCGAGGTGGAGATCGACCCCGATACCGGCGTGGTGACGCTGGCGCGCTATGCCGCGGTGGATGATGTGGGGGTGGTGATCAACCCCATGCTGGTGCATGGCCAGTGCCATGGCGGCATCATGTCCGGCGTGGGCCAGGCGCTGCTGGAACATGCGGTGTATGATCAGGAATCCGGCCAGTTCCTCACTGCCAGCTTTCAGGATTACTGCATGCCGCGCGCCGATGACGCGCCGGATTTTGCCCTGGGGCTGAATGTGGTGCCCTGCCCTTCCAATGATCTGGGCGTGAAGGGCGCTGGCGAGGGCGGCAGTTGCGGCGCGCCGCCGGCCATCGTCTCGGCGGTGTGTGATGCGCTGGGCATCGCCCATATCGATATGCCGGTCACGCCTGAGAAGGTGTGGCGGGCGCTGGCGGCGAAGGCGGCGTGAGCCAGCGCTTCATCCCTGCGATTTTCATGCGGGGCGGCTCGTCGAAAGGCGTGTTTTTTCACGCCGCCGACGTGCCGGCGGACCGGGCGGCGATGGATGCCATCCTGCTGGAGGTGCTGGGTTCGCCCGACCCTTATGGCCGGCAATTGGACGGTATGGGGGGCGGCATTTCCTCGCTCAGCAAGGGGGTGATCATCGGCCCGCCAACCCATCCGGAGGCGGATGTGGACTATACTTTCGCCCAGGTCGCAGTCGATCAACCGGTGGTGGATTGGAAGGGCAATTGCGGCAATCTCTCCTCCGCCGTTGGTCCCTTCGCCGTTGATGAGGGCCTCGTACAGGTGGCGGATGGTGAGGCGCTGGTGCGCATCCATCAGGTCAATACCAGGAAGCTGATCCATGCCCGCTTCCCGGTGAAGAATGGCCGGGCGGTGGTGGTGGGCGATTATGCCATTGCCGGTGTGGCCGGCACCGGGGCACGGGTAAGGCTGGATTTTCTCGCCCCCGGCGGCACGCAATGCGCGGGGCTGCTGCCCACCGGCCAGGCGCTGGATGTGATCGAGGGCCTGGCCTGCACCATGATCGACGCGGCCAACCCGGCCGTGTTCTTTGCGGCCGCCGATCTTGGCCTGACCGGCACCGAATTGCCCGATGCGATTGAGGCCATGCCCGGCATGATGGCGCGCCTCGATGGGCTGCGCCGCGCCGCTGGGGTTCGGATGGGGCTGGGTGCCACGCCGGATGCGGTGGGGCTTGCGGCGCCGCGCATCGCCATACTGGCGCCCCCCGCCGAGGCGCGGCTGCTGGATGGCACGAGCCTGGCGGCGGGCAGCCATGATATTCAGGTGCGCATGCTCTCCATGGGGCGGGTGCACCGCGCCGTGCCACTGACCGGCGCGCTGCCGCTGGCGGTTGCCTGCCGCATCACCGGCAGCCTGGCCCATGCGCTCTGCGGCCCCACGCCGCGCGCCGATGAAATCCGCGTGGCGCAGCCCTCTGGCATGCTGGCGGTGGGGGCTGAGGTGCGGCGGCAAGATGGCGGCTGGCATGCCCAGAGCGGCGTGATCTTCCGCACCGCCCGTAGCTTGATGAAAGGCGCTGTCGCGCTGCGGGCTTGACCGGGCGGGGCCGGCGCGGTCAAGTCCAGGCCATAAAGCTGGGAGTTTAAGGGTGGTGCGTCGCCGTTTTCGCGTGGGCTATATTGGTTGGGTCCCGCATCCTGCCTTCCTGGAGACCGCCTCCCAGGACCCCGATCTGGAGATCGTGCAGATCTCGATGGATCAGCCGGAATCGGCGATGATCCAGACGCTCTCCTCCTGCCATGGCTACTACGTCATGGCCGCGCGTGATGAATTGCCGCAGGCCCTGCATGTGCATGCCGAATTGCTGGCCAAGCTGCCCAATCTATTGGTCGCCGCCAGCTATGGCGCTGGCTACGACACCTGCGACCCGCAGGCCTGCAGCGATGGTGGCGTGCTGCTGATGAACCAGGCCGGCGGCAATGCCGAGGGCGTGGCCGAGCACGCGGTGGGCATGATGCTGGCCTGCCTCAAGCGGATGCCCGAGGCCCATGCCGCGATGCAGGCCGGCCAGGCGGCCGACCGCAATGCGCTGATCGGCCGCGATATCAAGGGCATGACCGTGGGGCTGATCGGCTGCGGCAATGTGGGCCGGCGCACGGCCGAGATCCTGCAACTGGCCTTTGGCTGCCGTATTCTGGCCAGCGACCCCTATGTGGAGGCAGCCAGCCTCGCCCCGCTGGGCATCACCAAGGTGCCCTTGGAAATGCTGCTGATCGAGGCTGATGTGGTGAGCGTGCATTGCCCCCTCACCCCGGAAACCAGGGGCATGATCGGCGCTGATGCCTTTGCCGCGATGAAGCCCGGCGTGGTTTTCGTCACCACCGCCCGTGGCTCCATCCATGATGAGGCGGCGCTGCTGAATGCGCTGAATTCCGGGCAGGTGGCCAGCGCTGGTCTTGATGTCTGGGCCCAGGAACCCCCACCGGTGGACCACCCGCTGCTGGCGCATCAGGCGGTGATTGCCAGCCAGCACACCGCCGGCGTCACGCTGCAAAGCCGGGCCAATATCACCCGCATCGCGGCGCTGGCATTTTCCGATCTGGCAGCGGGGCGGATGCCACCCAGGGTGATCAATCCAGCCGTGCTGCCGCGCTGGCGGGCGCGATATGAGGCCGCCATGGGCCACCCCGTAGGGTAACGATTATCGGGATCAAAGGGCCCCTCGGCCCTTTGCGGATAGGTTTGGGAAGGCAGAGCCTTCCCAAGGGCAACCCCGCCGCGCGGTCCATCACCAGCAGCAGGAGCGGCGCAGCTTGGCCGCAGCGGGCGACATGGAAGCACGCGCCTCGATGTGTGGATGCTCGATCACCGGGCGCTCAGGCCACGCTGTCCCAGGCCCAGGGGCGGGCGGCGCGGTCACCCACGCGCCAGGCGGCTATGGCCTCGGCATGGCGCTTGGTCAGGGCGATGTCGTCCAGGCCATGCAGCATGGCCTCGCGCTTGCGGGTATCCACCTCAAAGGGGATTTCGGTGCCGGTGGGGGTGATCACCACCCGGCGTTCGAGGTCCACCGTGGTGCGGGCATTGCCGGGGCTGGCCTCGGTTTCCTCGGCGATCTGCCGAATAACCGCGATGGGCAGGCGCACCGGCAGCAGGCCGTTCTGGAAGCAATTGGCGAAGAAGATGTCGCCGAAGCTGGGCGCGATGACGCAGCGCACCCCCATGCCCATCAGCGCCCAAACCGCACCCTCGCGCGAGGAACCGCAGCCGAAATTCTCATCCGCCAACAAAAGCTGGCTGCCCTTATAGCCCGGCTGGTTGAGCGGGAATTCCGGATTATCCGACCCATCGGCCAGATAGCGCAGCCGCTCAAAGGCATAGGGGCCAAGGCCAGTGCGGCCGGTGCCGACCAGGCGCTGGATGGGGATGATCACATCGGTATCGACATTCTGGCGCAGAAACGGCACCGCGGTGGCGGTGATGCTGGAAAAGCTTTCCATCAGACCATCTCCCTGACATCGACCAGCGCGCCGGCGAGTGCCGCCGCCGCCGCCATGGCGGGGCTGGCCAAATGGGTGCGTGCGCCCGTGCCCTGCCGGCCGACAAAATTGCGGTTTGAGGTGGAGACGCAGCGGGCGCCGGCTGGCACCTGCTCGCCATTGGCGGCGACGCATAGCGCGCAGCCTGGCTCGCGCCATTCAAAGCCGGCTTCGAGGAAGCGGGTGTGCAGCCCCTCGGCCTCCGCCTCGCGCTTGACCGTCTCGCTGCCCGGCACGACCCAGGCGGTGACGTGCTTCGCCACATGCCGGCCGCCTATGACATCGGCGGCGGCGCGCAGGTCGGAGAGGCGGGAATTGGTGCAACTGCCGATGAACACCCAATCGACCTTGGTGCCGGCGAGTTTTTGGCCCGGCTCCAGGCCCATATAAGACAGCGCCGCTGCGTCGCCTTCCGGCACGAAGCCGGTGATGGGCGCGACCTGCCCGGGGCTGGTGCCCCAGGTGATCTGCGGTGCGATGTCCTCCATGCGGATCAGGTGATCAACGTCAAACCGCGCGCCAGGGTCGCTGGGCACGGCCCGCCAATCGGCGATGGCGGCCTGCCATTGCGCGGCTTTGGGCGCGAAGTCACGGCCCTGGAGATAGGCGAAGGTCTTCTCATCGGGTGCCACCATGCCGATCTTCGCGCCCATCTCGATGGAGAGGTTGCACAGCGTCAGGCGTTCCTCGATCTCCAGCGCCTCCACCGCGCTGCCGGCATATTCAATGGCGTAGCCGGTGCCCGCGGCGGTGCCGAGGCGGCCGATGGCGTGCAGGATCATATCCTTGGCGGTGACGCCGGGTGGGCGCGCACCCTCGAAGCGGATGCGCATGGTGCGCGGCCGGCGCTGCGGCAGGGTTTGCGTGGCCAGCGCATGGCCCAACTCGCTGGCGCCGATACCAAACGCCATGCAGCCCATGGCGCCATTGGTGCAGGTGTGGCTGTCACCACAGGCGAGCGTCAGGCCCGGCAGCACCACGCCCAGTTCGGGCGCCATGACATGGACGATGCCATGGCCGGGGCGGCCGAGATCGAAGAGCCGGACGCCAGTTTTACCCGTGGTTTCGCGCAGCGATTTCAGCAGTTTTTCGCCGATGGGGAAGGTCGTCTCGTCGCGTCCGGGGCGGGAGGAGACGGCGTGGTCCGGCACGGCGAACACCTTATTCGGCTCGGCCACGCCATGGCCGGCATCGAGCACCTCGCGGATGGCCCGGCCGCCCGAGAGATCATGGATCAGCACCCGGTCGAGATAGAGCAGCGACCAGCCATCGCCGAGATCAGCCACCACGCGGCTGTCCCAGATCTTGTCGAACATGGTTTTCGCCATGGCGTTCAGCCCAGCAACGAATTATCGACGCCGGCAGCCCAGCCGGGCTTCCGCTTGATCACCCCGGCGGTGAACATGGCGTGTTCCAGCCGCTCCCAGGGTTCGGCCGGGAATTCCGGGCTGCGGGCCCAGATATTCAGCGGGCGGTAACGGGCCACGCAGCGCTCGAACAGCACCGGGTCCATGCCGGGGAAGAAGGGCAGCACGGTTTGTACCACCTCGGCATCCGGGGCGGCGTGCAGCCAATCCTGGGTTTTTTGCAGGCCGCGCAGCATGGCGCGGAATTCCGGGGCGTATTCCACCATATTCGCCGCCGTGGTCATGAAGGTGGTGTAGGCGGTGGGGCCGCGGCTGGCGGCAGCGTGCCAGACATGGCCGGTGCCGGCCATTTCCATCTGCGAGACATAGGGCTCGAAGATTTGGATCACATCGATTTCGCCGGCGGCGAGCGCCGCGCAATTCTCGGCCATGGAGTTGGTGGTGACACGGTTCAGGCTGTCAGGGTCCACGCCATCCTGGCGGATATCCTCCTGCAAGGCCCACCAGGGGGTGGGCACCTCGCTCACGCTGCCGACCCGCATAGTGGCCAGGTCGCGCAGGCGGAAGCAGGGATTGGGCTTGGCGCCGACGAGAAAGAACGGGTCGCCCAACACGGCGGCGCCGAAATCGCGCAGCGGGCATGCCGGGTCGGCATCATGGGCCAGCATGAGGCGCATAGGGCCGCCCCAGGCCACCTCGGCGCGGCCTTCTAGAACCGCATCCTTGGCCCGGGCGGGCTCACCACCATCAAGCAGCGTGACCTCCACGCCCTCCGCGGCATAGGCGCCGCGCGCCAGCGCCGCGTAGAAGGGCACGTAAAAGGCGGCGCGGAATGTTTCCTGAAGACGGATCGGACGCATGATTGTTCCCTTGAGACTGTCAGCCGTAAGGCTGCACCAACATCGGCGGCCGCGCCACCCGCCTGGACGGTGATGCCAAGCGGCGCGCAATCTGGCAGATGGGGAGTCGCCATGCAGACATTATTCGATCTTTCGGGAAAAACCGCGCTGGTCACCGGCGCATCGGGCCTGCTGGGCGGGCATTTTTGCCGCGTTCTGGCCGGTGCCGGCGCCCATGTGGTGATGGCGGCGCGGCGGGTGGAGGCGATGGCGCCGCTCGCCGCCGAGATCGGCGCCACCACCCTGGCGCTGGATGTGACCGATGAGGCCTCCATCGCCGCCTGCATCGCCGCCGCGGGCCCCATCGATATTCTGGTGAACAATGCCGGCACCGCGGTAACCAGGCCGCTGCTGCAGCACAGCGCCGCCGATTGGGACGCGGTGATGGGGGTCAATCTGCGCGGCTGCTTTTTGGTGGCCACCGAGGCCGCGCGTGGCATGGCGGCGCGCAAGCAGGGCGGTTCGATCATCAATATCGCCTCCGTCCTCGGCGAGCGGATCATCCCAGGCGTGGCCGGCTATACCGCCGCCAAGGCGGGGCTTTTGCATCTGACGCGGCAAATGGCGGTTGAACTGGCGCGGTATAACATCCGGGTGAATGCCATCGCGCCGGGCTATATCGCCTCGGACATCAATGCCGAATTTTTTGCCAGCGAGCCGGGCCAGGCGATGGTGCGGCGCATCCCGCAGCGCCGGTTGGGCCAGGCGGATGACCTCTCGGGACCGCTGCTGCTGCTGGCATCGGACGCTTCGGCCCATATGACAGGCAGCACCATCACGATTGATGGCGGCCATTCCATCTCCAGCCTTTGAAGGTTTCCCATGGATTTCTCCCTCCCCCCTGAACTGGATGCCAAGCGCGCGGCGGTGCGCGAATTCGTGCAGGACCGGCTGATCCCGCTCGAGGCCGACCCAGCCAGCTATGATGAGCACGAGAATATTGCGCCGGCGCTGCTGCGCGTGCTGCGGGGCGAGGCCAAGGCCGCCGGGCTCTGGGCCTTGCAGAGCAAGCGCGAGCGTGGCGGTGGGGAGCTTCCCTTCATCGGCATGGCGGCCTGCTATGAGGAGATGAACCGCTCCATCTTCGGGCCCGTGGTGTTCAATTCAGCCGCCCCCGATGACGGCAATATGATGGTGCTGGAGAAGGTGGCGACGGCGCAGCAGAAAACCCGCTGGCTGCAGCCCATCATCGATGGCGATATCCAGTCCAGCTTTGCCATGACCGAGCCAGGTGGCGCGGGCAGCGACCCTGGCCTGACCTATACCCGGGCCGAGCGGGTGGGGAATGATCGCTGGCGGATCACCGGGCGCAAATGGTTCATCACCGGCGCAGGTGAGGCCACGCATTTCATCGTGATGGCGCGCACCAGCGATGATGCGCGAAAGGGCCTGACTGCCTTTCTGTTCCATAAGGACAGCCCGGGCTGGCACATCGTCCGCCGCATCCCGATCATGGGGCCGGAGGAGCATGGCGGGCATTGCGAATTGGTGTTTGACGGCCTGGAAATCCCCGATGAGGACATCCTGATGGGTGTGGGCGATGGGCTGAAACTGACGCAAATCCGCCTGGGCCCCGCCCGCCTCACCCATTGCATGCGCTGGACCGGCATGGGCCGCCGGGCGCTGGAAATAGCCCTCGAACACATCGAGGGGCGGCAGAGCTTCGGCCAGAAGCTGGCCGACCGGGAAAGCGTGCAGGGGCTGGTGGGCGAGGCTGCGATGCAACTCGACATCTCGCGCCTCGTGACCATGCGGGCGGCGTGGAAGCTGGACCAGGGGGATTTCGCCCGCAAGGAAATCTCCATCGCCAAGATTGTCGCCGCCGATGCGCTGCACAAGGCGGCCGACACTGCGCTGCAATTGCTGGGCGCCAAGGGCTATTCCAAGGACACGCCCATCGAGTGGATGTACCGCTATGCCCGCCAGGCGCGGCTGGTGGATGGTGCTTCCGAGGTGCATCGCATGGTACTGGCCAATTTCCTGCGGCGGGAGGGGCGGGAATTTTTCGGCTGGGGCGTGCCGCATCTTGGCTGAGGCGGCCATGCACCCGGCGGAGCCGTTAATGGATATGGGGAGGCTGGCGGCTTGGCTGTCGGAAGCAGCAGGGGCGCCGGTGGTCATTCTCACCCATGCGCGGCTTTCGGGCGGTGCCATCCAGCAGAATATTGCTCTCAGCGTGACCTGCGGCGGCGTGGCTGAGACGTGGGTGCTGCGCACTGATAATGCGGCGACCCTGGCGGTTTCCTTGGGCCGCGGCGCCGAATTTGCGCTGTTGCAGGCCGCCCATGCCGCCGGGGTTATGGTGGCTGAGCCGCTTTTTGGCTGTGAGGATCGCAGCGTGATTGGCGCGCCGTTTTTTGTCATGCGCCGGGTTTCGGGCAGTGCGGCGGGCCATGCCGCGGCTAAGCGGGCGGCGGCGATGGGCGGCGATGCGGCGCTGGCGGCAGAGCATGGCAGGCAGATTGCGCGCATTCATCGCATTCGCCCACCACGGGCGGATTTGGGTTTTCTGGGCGAACCACCCGCAGACGCCACCGCCGCCTTCATCGCCCGCATGCGCGGCCGGCTGGATGAGGCCGGCACTCCGCGCCCCGCCCTGGAATACGGGCTGCGCATGATGGAGCGCCAGGCCCCTGCCCCCTTGCCAGCGGTGCTCTGCCATAATGATTTTCGCACCGGCAATACCATGCAAGATGCCGGGCGCATCACCGCCGTGCTGGATTGGGAATTCGCCGCCTGGGGCGACCCGCATGAGGATCTGGGCTGGTTCACCGCGCGCTGCTGGCGCTTTGGCCAGAATCATCTTGAGGCTGGCGGCATCGGCCCTATGGAGGCGTTTCTAGGCGGCTATGCGGCCGAGGCCGGCTGGCAGCCTGACCCGGGGCGGGTGCGCTTCTGGCAGCTTGGCGCCACCATTCGCTGGGCGGTGATCGCCGCAGATCAGGCGGCGCGCCACCTCTCAGGCCAGGAGCCGAGCCTGGAACTGGCGCTGACCGGCCATATGGTGCCGGAACTTGAATGGGATGTGCTGAACCAGGCGGAGGCCCTGCATGCTGGAAAAGCCTGACCCGAAGAACCTGCTGGAGACTGCCCGCGCATTGCTGCTGGAGCGGCTGCTGCCCGCCCTGCCCGAATCGGCGCGGCTGGAGGCACGCATGGTGGCCAGCGCCATGGCCATTGCCGCGCGCGGCATTGGTGCTGCCAATTCAGCGCCCGAGCCGGAACTGGCCGCCGCCATTCGCGCCGGCGCGCTGGATGATGACCCAGGCCTGCTGCCCAGGCTGCGGGAGAGGGCGCGCGAGAGGCTGGCTGTCAGCAACCCCCGCGCGCTGTGACAAAAACGCAGAAGGCCCGGCGGATGACCACCGGGCCTTCACATCACCTGCACCCCAGCGGCATCGCAGGGATCTTACTGGGCTGTCTCCATGGAGACCGCGACCAGGGCCGCGAGAACACTGGGGGACACTAGGCAATGAGACACTGGATCACCTCCTTTCAGCATGTTGAGCCACCGAGATGGTGCGCCACAGGCTGATTGAAAGGCCTCAGACCTTCTCGACCTGGCCGTATTCCAAATCGACCGGCGTGGAACGACCGAAAATGCTCACCGAGACGCGTACCCGGCCCTTTTCCTCGTCCACCTCCTCGACAGTGCCCATGAAGCTGGTGAAGGGGCCATCGGCCACACGAATCTGCTCGCCCACCTCGTATTGCACGGCGGGACGGCGCGGCTTGTCTGCGCCCTCGGTTACCTGCTGGACAATACGCAAAGCTTCGGCCTCGGAAATGGGCGTGGGCTTATTGGCCGGGCCGAGGAAGCCGGTGACCTTGGGCGTGTCACGCACAAGGTGCCAGCTGTCATCGGTCATCTGCATCTTCACCAGCACATAGCCGGGGAAGAATTTACGCTCGGTGTCGGTCTTTTGGCCGCGACGGACTTCGGTGACCTGCTCGGTCGGCACCAGGATTTCGTCGATCTTGTCGGCGAGGCCTTTCTGGGCCGCCTGCTGGCGGATCTGTTCGGCAATCTTCTTTTCGAAGCCCGAATAGACGTGCACCACGTACCACTTCTTGTCGGCCACCGTCTGATCGCTCCTCACACTCAAAAACCCAAAACCAATCGCATCGCGAATTGGATCAACTGATCCACCACGAGGAAGAATACCGCTGCCATGGCAGACAGCGCCAATACCAGGCCCGTCGTCACCAGGGTTTCCTTGCGGCTGGGCCAGGTGACCCGCGCTGTTTCGGCACGCACCTCACGGACAAACTGCGCTGGATCGAACTTCGCCAAGGCGGTTACCCTTTATGACAGATAAAATGCAAGCGCCCCAGGCGGTAGCCTGGGGCGCCTGGGAAGTGGCAGGGGCGGAGGGTCTCGAACTCTCAACCTCCGGTTTTGGAGACCGGCGCTCTAGCCAATTGAGCTACGCCCCTAGAAGAGACCGGCACCGGATGGTTCAAAGAACCTTCAGGATGGATCGGTCTCTCAACTCTTATCCGCACCCTACAGATGGCTGCGGCTTATGCAAGTCTCAGTTGGAGATGGATGCGACGACGCCAGCGCCCACAGTCCGGCCACCCTCACGGATGGCGAAACGCAGGCCCTCATCCATCGCGATCGGCGCGATCAGCGTCACGTCCATCGAGACGTTGTCACCGGGCATCACCATCTCCACGCCCTCGGGCAGCGTGACCACGCCGGTCACATCCGTCGTGCGGAAGTAGAATTGCGGACGGTAATTGGTGAAGAACGGCGTATGACGGCCACCCTCTTCCTTCGTCAGCACATAGGCCTCGGCCTTGAACTTGCTGTGCGGCTTGATGCTGTTCGGCGCCGCCAGAACCTGGCCACGCTCCACATCTTCACGCTTCGTGCCACGCAGCAGCGCGCCGATATTGTCGCCAGCCTGCCCGGAGTCGAGCAGCTTGCGGAACATCTCAACGCCGGTCACCGTCGTCTTCACGGTGTCCTTCAGGCCGACGATCTCAACTTCCTCGCCCACCTTCACGATGCCGCGCTCGACGCGGCCGGTCACCACCGTGCCGCGGCCGGAGATCGAGAACAC
>NZ_JBBARU010000010.1:0-3359 GCF_040399605.1 Rhodovarius sp.
CTCACAACGCTACTTCTTAACTTCCATGAAACACCGATGCGGTTTTAAAACAACATATCCGGCAAGCATGGCCAAAGGCCTTTCGGACTTCGACGTCAGCTCCACCCCAGAGGGTGCTCGGAGAATCCAGCCAATCTGGCAGGGTAGTGACACTATCGGGTCCAACCCGCCGTGTCAATAACAACCTGCCGTCTCGTCGGTGAACGGGCTTCTACGGGGGGGTAGGGCCGCTGTCAAACCCCCATTTGCGAGAATTCCACAAAACCTTTCTCAGCTATCCGCGCGGATCCCATTCGCCCGGATCACCTGGCCCCATTTTTCGATCTCACCCGCAATAAACTGCCCGCATTGCTCGGGCGTGCTGGCCACGATGTCGCAACCCTGCTCCTCGATGCGGCTCTTCACCGCCGGTTCGTTGAGCACCTCCACCAGCGCCTCGTTCATTTGCCGCACCAACGCCGCCGGGGTTCCGCTGCGTGCCAGCATGGCCCACCAGGTCGGCGCCTCGAAATTGGCAAACCCCTGCTGGGCAAAACTCTGCGCTCCAGGAACATGGCGGCTTTCGCCGCGTGTGGTCACACCGAGCGGGCGCAACACCCCGGCGCGAATATGCTGTTTCACGATCACCACATTGGTCATGAACAGCGGCACATAGCCACCAGTTGCGTCCCGCACCGCAGGCTCACCGCCGCGATAGGACACATGCAAGAGCCTGAAGCCGGCCATCTGTTGCAGCAGCGTGGTGGACACATGCGCGAGCCCTCCCACACCCACTGTGGCAAAATTGATCGTATCCGGGGCGCGCTTCGCCGCCTCGATCACATCGTGGATACTCCGATAGGGTGTGCTGTGATGCGCCACTAACGCCAATGGCCCGGAGGCCACATGGCAGACAGGAGAAAATGCCTCCAACGTCCGGAAAGGCATTTGCCTCAGCGCCTCATTCGTCACCTGGGGATCATAAATGAAGGTCCAGACGCTGCCATCATTCGGTGCCCGGCTCGCCTCCGTCGCACCCGTGGCACCCGACGCGCCGCCGCGATTTTCGATCATGATGGCCCGCCCCAACACCTCTGCCAGGCGCGGCTGAAACAACCTCGCGATGGTGTCAGTCGAGCCGCCGGCCTGCCAGGGCACGATCAGCCGCAGCGGCCGGTCAGGGAAACCCGCCCCCAGCCCCTGGGCCCGCAAAACCCCTGGCAGCGCCAATCCCGCCGCTGTCATGCTGAAGAGAGAGCGGCGGCGCATGGTGTTATTTCCTTGGCAATTCATCACTCTTGTCCCGATGAGACTGCGTGGGCAACACGCAGCAGCGCAACCCAGGCTGCAGCCTTAGCCATCCGCGGTGATATTATTGGCGCGAATAACCTCGCCCCACTTGGCAATTTCAGTCCGAATAAATGCCTCAGCAGCCGGCGGCGCATTGGCCAGGATTTCAGCCCCCTGATCCGCCATCCTCGCCTGCACCTGAGGCTCGGCCAGCACCCGCGCAATGGCCTGATGCATCCGCGCCGTCACCTCGGGCGCAATCCCCGCCGGGCCCACCATCACCCAATAGGTCAGCGCCTCGAAGCCGGCAAAACCCTGCTCGGCAAAGGGCACCACCCCAGGCAGGAAGCGGCTGGCTGCGGCCTGTGAGACCCCCAGCGCCCGCAACCGCCCCTCCCGAATATGGTTCAGAATGATCACGATATTCGACATGAACAGCGGCACATGCCCGCCCAGCGCATCCTGCAGCGCAGGCCCACCACCGCGATAAGGCACGTGGCTAAGGCGGAAATTCCCACGCATTTGCAGCAGCACTGCGGCAATATGGGCCAGCGATCCTACCCCCGTGGTCGCATAGCCCAACGTCTCTGGCGCGCTTTGGGCCGCGGCCATCACCTGCGCGAGGCTGCGAAACGGCGTGCTCGGATGCGCCGTCAGCGCATAGGGGCAGGTGCCCAGCACCGAGCAGAAGGTGAAGGCCTCCATCACCCGATAGGGCAGGCTCATCAGGGTGTCGTTATTGGCCAGGGTATCATTGGCCAGCAGCCAGGTATTGCCATCCGGTGCCGCCCGCGCCGTCTCAGTGGAACCCACCGAGCCCGAGGCCCCAGCGCGATTATCCACCACAATATTGCGGCCCAAAATCTCCGCTAGCCTCGGCTGGATAATCCGCGCCACCGTGTCATTCGACCCACCAGGGGGGAAGGGCACAATAATGCGGATCGGCCGCTCGCCGGTGTTCTGGGCCAGGGCAGGGCGAGACAGCAGCGCGCCACCCGTGAGCAAACTCGTCCTGCGCAACATGACCGTCATCCTTGTATGTCTCGTTATTTGAGATGTGCGCAAACTTGCGCCCCCAGGCAAGCCCCGCCACGATAACTTCGCATGTCCAGCCCCAACGCCGCCACCGCCCCTCAGCGTCCCAACGCCGCCCTGGCCTTCATGCCTGAGGGCTATTCCACCCGCCATGGCAAGCTCATGGGCCGCCAATCCGCCACCGAGGGCTTTCTGCGCGCCATGATCCACCATGGCGGGGTGGACCGCCATATCGCCTATGCCCTGGCGCCGCAGGCCATGGAGGCCTTCGAGCCCATGGTGCGCGCTTTAGGCGGGCGCGCCCCGGTCAGCGTTATCGCGCCCGGTAATATCGCCGCACTCGGCCGCATCGGCACCTTGCTGCTGCCCCAGCCCAATCTGGGCGAGCATGTCGCATTGCGCGCCCTGGCCCGGGCGGAGCGCGCCTTCAGCATCACCGGCATCACCCATACCCTCTCCTCGCGCGCGGTGATGGCCGGCATTGCCGGTTTGGTCAGCCAGCCGGTGCAGGATTGGGATGCCGTGGTGTGCACCTCACAATCGGCGCGGGCGATGTTCACCACCCTGCTTGCGGCCGAGGAGGAGCGCCTGGCCCGGCGCCTGGGTGCCAGCCGCTTCACCCGCCCCCGCCTGCCTGTCATCCCGCTGGGCATTGATACGGCCAGTTTCGTCTTCCCCCCCGCGATGCGGGCGCAATGGCGCGCCGCCATCGGTGCCGCGCCTGAGGATTTCGTCCTGTTGCATCACGGAAGGGTGAGTTGGCACGCCAAGGCGCATCATTGGCCCATGCTGGCAGCCCTGGGCCGGGTTTCTGCCCGCATGCCGCCCGGTCGGCGGCTGCATCTTCTGGTGGCGGGCTGGAGTTCCAATGAAGGCCAGGAGGCCGCCCTGCGCGCCCAGGCCGCCGCGCTTTGCCCCAATGTCGCCCTGCACCGCGCCGGTGGCCTGCAGCCCGAGCGCCGCCCCGGTGTCTAGGCCGCCGCCGATGCCTTCAGCCTTTTGTCGGACAATATCCAGGAGACCTTTGGCCTGGCCGTGATCGAGGCCATGGCCGC
>NZ_JBBARU010000010.1:3369-72192 GCF_040399605.1 Rhodovarius sp.
GGCCTGCCGGTGCTGGTCAGTGACTGGGACGGGTTTCGCGACACGGTGCGCCATGGCCAGGATGGGTTTCGCATCCCCAGCCTGATGGCCGCCCCCGGCACGGCGCCCGATCTCGCCATGGCGCATGGCACGGGTGCCTTGGATTACGACCATTTCCTGGCCGCCACCACGCAGCTGGTGGCCATCGACATCGCCGCCACCACGGCCGCACTGGAGACGCTGGTCTTCGACGCCCCCGCCCGCCGCGCCATGGCGGCAGCGGCACAGTCCCGCGCGCGTGGCGAATTCGACTGGGCGCGCATCATCCCCCGCTGGCAGGATTTATGGGCCGAGCTGCGCTCGGTGCGCGAGCATGCCGCCGACCCGCCAAGCGGCCCCTCGCCGCTGCCCGCGCTGATGGACCACACCCAGCTCTTCGCCGCCTGGCCCAGCGCCATCCTGCAGCCCATGACAATGCTGGCGCGTGACCCCGCAGCCCCGGCCATGGGGCTGGCAGCCACCCTGGCCGTGCCGGCAGCCATCCACCCAAACCCCGATGCGCCAATGGCCGAGCGCCTCGCCCGGCTGCTGGCCAGCGTGCCGGAGCAGGACAGCATCACCGCCCAGGCCCTGCACGACGCAATGCCCGAGGCCGAGCGCCCCTTGGCCGGGCGGGGAATGCTGTGGCTGCTCAAGACCGGTTTTTTGCGGGTGGTGCCCGGCTGAACCAGCCGCCAGCCCAGTGAGAACGCTTGCCTTCTTCGGTAAATAATCCTATATACAGCCGGCTGCCGCTGTTTCCACAACCCCATCCGGCCCACCAGCGCTGGCCGCCCCAGCGCCAGCCCCCCTATTTGTCCGAACACGACATCTTTGCGCAATCAACGCGATACCCATGGCGCCGGCCTTGCGCCACCGCCACCTCCCTCGCTCGCCATCTCCCGCCGCTACACCTGGCGCGGCGGCGAAACCTGGCCGCAGGATTACCAACCACTCTGCCTAGACTTGCCCCTGCTGGTAAGTTGACCCGCTGTTTCTCGAGGAGTTGCGCCGGCAATTTGGCCTGGATGACCCACTGCATGTGCAGCTTTGGCTGTATCTCAAGGCTGTGGTGATGCTCGATTTGGGCTTCTCGCACCGCCAGCGGGTCATGATTGCAATGGCGCTGGAACCCGCGCTGCTGATTGCCGATGAGCCGACCACGGCGCATGATGCGACGACGCAAATGCAGATTTTGCGGCTGCTTCGCGAGATTAAGTCCCGCCAGGGCGCGGGAGTGCTGTTCATCACCTATGATTTTGGCGAGGTGGCTGAGATCGCCGACCGGGTGGCGGTGATGCAGCGCGGCCGGATTGTCGAAATGGGACCGACGGCGAAGGTTTTTGCAGCAGCCCAGCATGCCTATACCCGCAGCTTTTGGCGAGCATTCCAGGCGAGGCTTGGACGCCGCCGCAGGGCTGAGCGGATACCGGAAAGCACCTATGGCAGCGTCGATGTGGTGGATTTGTTGACCAGCGGCCAGGCGGGGGATCTCTTCATCTTTGGCTGATGCGAGGCGCTGGGTTTCGCCCCGCCTCTTCCTGTTGCATGCCATATCCTGCATTTTCCACCCCTCTTGCAGGGATGGGTAATGCGGATGGACCGGCTGGAATCGATGGCCGCCTTCGTGGCGGTGGCGGAGCGGGGCGGCTTCACCCCCGCCTCGCGGCATTTTGGCATGCCGGTGCCAAGCCTCAGCCGCAAGGTGAGCGAGTTGGAGGCGCATTTGCAGGTGCGGCTGCTCATCCGCAGCACGCGGCTGACGCTGCCCACCGAGGCGGGGCAGCGTTTTCTCATCATTGCGCGGCGTTTGCTCGAGGAGGTGGCGGAGGCTGAGCGCAGCATATTGGCCGATACCCCGCCCATGCGGGGGGAATTGCTGGTCAGCGCACCGCCGGCCCTGGGGCGGGAGCATCTCGCGCCGCTGCTGGCGGAATTCCTGCAGGCCTATCCGGATGTCTCGGTGCGGCTGCTGCTGACGGAGCGGTTGGTGAATTTGGCCGAGGAGGAGGTTGATGTCGGCTTGCGCATCGGCGCGGTTAGCGAGCCTGGCCTGGTTGCGCTGCCGCTGGGGGTGGTTCGGCGCATCACCTGCGCCAGCCCGGCCTATCTGGCGGCGCGCGGGGTGCCGGGCGAACCTGCCGCGCTGGCCGGGCATGAAGGCGTGACGCTGACCGATGAGCCGCCATCCGCCCCTTGGGAGTATGGCTCCCAGCGCGTCGCGCTGCGCAGCAGGCTTGCGGTGAGCCATGCCGCTGCCGCGGTGGCGGCGGCGGTGGGTGGTGCGGGTATCACGCGGGCATTGTGTTTCGAAGTGGCGGAGGCAGTGGCGGCGGGGCGGCTTGTGGTCCTGCTGCGCGCATTCGAACCCCCGCCCATGCCCTTGCAACTCGTCTATCCGCGCGGGCGGCATGTGCCACGCAAATGCAGCGCCTTCATTGATTTCATCCAGCCGCGGCTGCCGCCCAGGCTCATCTTCGCCGATGGCTGAGCCCATGGCGCTGCTATTCCCCTCAAGGCGAAACTGGTCCTAGACTTCCTCCTTGGGGACGCCGCCCCGTGCAGGACTTGCGGCCAAGGAAGCGTTGCAATGGATATCGGACCGCCCAAGACCCTGCCCGCTGACGGGCGGGATACCCAGGGCGAAGATCTGGCGGCAGGGCGACAATACCGGCGGGGCCGGCTGCGTATGGCTGGCCTTGTGCTGGTGGTGGTCTTGGCGCTGGGCGCGGCCGGGCGATGGCTGCACTGGCAATTCACCCATATCGTGCTCGATGATGCTCGGGTGGCGGGCGATATGGTGATGCTGGCCAGCCGCGTGCCGGGCTGGGTGCAGGCCCTGCCGGTCAGCGCTGGTGACAGGCTGGATCAGGGCGCGTTGCTGGTCCAGGTGGATGCACGCGAGGCGGCGCTGGTGGTGGCCGAATTGGAGGCGCGAATCGCCGGCATCGCCTCGCGCCAGGCCGAGTTGCAGGCGCGCCTCAGCATGGTGGACCGCCAAAGCGAGAGCCAGCATGCCGCGGCCGCAGCACGGCTTGAAGCCGCCCGCGCCACACTCAGCGGCGCCGAGGCGGAGCGCGCCTTCGCCGAGGCGGAGTTCTTGCGCGCCGACCGCCTCGTGGCCACCGGCGCGGGCACGCCGCAGCGGGTGGAGCAATTGCGCAGCCTGCGGGAATTGGGCCGGCAGCGGGCGATTGGCGCCGGGGCTGAAATCCGTCAGGCCGAGGCGCTGATGGCCGCGGCCCTGGCGGCGCGCGAGGAAATGGCAGTGATTGCCCGGCAGATTGAGGGCCTCACCCATCAGGCGCGCGAATTGACCGCCACGCGCGACCGCGCGGCACTGGATATGGCCGACCGCACCATCCGCATGCCCTTTGCCGGCGTGGTGGACCGTATTTTCGTCGATCCCGGCGAGTATGTGCTGGCCGGCCAGCGCATTCTGCTGGTCCACAACCCCGATGAGATTCGCATCGAGGCCAATGTGAAGGAGACGGATCTCCGCCATTTTCAGATCGGCACCCCGGTGCGGGTGAGCGTGGACGCCTGGCCAGGGCGGGTTTTCGAGGGGCGGGTGGACCGCCTGGTGCAATCGGCCACCAGCGAATTCGCCCTGCTGCCCAGCCCCAATCCTTCTGGCAATTTCACCCGCATCACCCAGCGGATGCCGCTGCGGGTGCGGCTTGACCCACCGCCGCCCTCTGGGCTGTTGCGGCCGGGGATGCTGGTGAAGATCGAGGCCGAGACGGGTGGGTGACGGGCCCTCGATTGCTGAGCTTTTTGCGCGATTTGGCCCGGCCTATCGCTGGTGGGTCACCCTCACCGCGCTGACGGGAACGATTTCCTGCATTCTCTCCTCCACCATCGTGGTGGTGGCGCAGCCTGATATCGTGGGCGCGCTGGGGATGGGGCAGGAGGAGGGGCAATTGCTCTCCACCGGTTTTCTTGCCGCCAATACCGGCTTCATGCTGCTCAATGCCTGGGCGGTGGAGCGGTTTGGGTTCCGGCGGACTTATGTGGTGTCGATTGGGATGTTTCTGCTGGCCTCGGTGGTGGCGGGGCTGACCAATTCGGCCGCGGTGATGGTGGCGGCGCGGGTGGCGCAGGGTGGCGCTGCCGGGCTTTTGCAGCCCTTGTCCATGCAGTTGATTTTTCTGGTGTTTCCGCCCGAGCGGCGGGGCACGGCCATGGGTATGTTCAGCTTTGGCGTGGTGATGGCGCCTGCTACTGGCCCCGCGCTGGGGGGTGTGCTGGTGGATAGTTTCTCCTGGCACGCGGTGTTCTGGCTGAGCCTGCCCACGGCCGCGCTGGGGCTGGTGATGGGCTGTGTGTTCATGCCCGGCCGGGTCTCGGGCAGGGCGCCGCGGGCGTTTGACTGGCTGGGGGCGGTGCTGCTGGCGCTCTCCATTGGCTTGCTGCTCTCGGGGCTGACAGATGGGCAGCATCATGGCTGGGGGGCGGATAGGGTGGTGGCGCAGCTGGTAGGCGCTGCCGCTGCCACGCTGGGCTTTGTGCTGTGGCAGGGGTTGGGGCCCTCGCCGCTGTTGGATTTGCGGGTGTTTCGCCATGGCGGCTTTGCCGCGGCCTCGCTGGTGGCCTTCATTTATGGCGGGGCGATTTTTGGCTCTACCTATTTGCTGCCGCTGCTGGTGCAGGGGGTGCAGGGCTATACCCCCACCCGCTCGGGGCTGATTTTGATGCCGGCGGGGATGGCGGTGGCGCTGGTGTTTCTTATCGCCGGCAGGCTGGCGGATATCATGGCGCCCTGGCTGCCGGTCTGCACGGGGCTTGCGCTGTTTGCCTGGTCGAGTTGGCTGATCGCCGGGGTGGGCACGGATACGGCGTTTTGGAGTTTGGCGATGTCCATTCTGCTCGGCCGGATCGGGCTGGGGCTGACCATGCCGAATATGAATGTGGGTGGAATGCGGGCCTTGCCGCCGGCGCTGTTCGGCCAGGGTGCGGGGGCGATCAATTTTTGCCGCATGCTGGGCGGGGCCTTTGGCACCAATCTGCTCGCGGTGTTCCTGGAGCGGCGAACCCAACTGCATGCCGATATGTTGAACGCCCAGATCGATGGCGGCAGCGCGACACTGGAGGCGCGGCGGCTGCTGGAAAATCTCTATGCCCAAGGTGGGCTGCCCGAGGTTATCCGGCGCGATGCGGCGCATGATTTCATGACGCGTATGGTGGAGGCGCAGGCCTCGCTGATGGGGTTTCGCGACGCTTTTGTCTTGGTGGCGGTGGTGTGTCTGCTGGCGATCCTGCCCGGTCTGACCTTGCGGCAGCGGCCGCGTTAGAGCATTTTCGAGCCTTGCAGCTTCGCAAGGCGGCTCGGAAAATGCGGGAAAACAAGAGCTAGGGCCGTCTCACCGTCTTCGCTTGCGGTGAAACGGCTCTAGCTGCGCTGCTTCGCGTTTTCCGCAGGGTCAGGCTTCCAAAAACGCCCTGACATGGGTTTTGACGAAGGCGGTATCCTGCGCATTGCCCATGGGGTTGCCGGCGCGGTGGCCCCAGATGCTGGGGATGGGCGTGAGTGTGCCGTGGCGCAGATGGGGCAATTCGGCCGCGTTATCGGCCACGCGGAAATAGAGGTCGGTCTCGCCGGGCATGAGCAGCACCTGGGCCTCGATGGCGGCCAGCGCCTGGGGTAGATCGCCGCCGGCGGCGATGTCGCCCGCGTCCCAGCATTTGGCCTGGGCGTAGAGATTGGCCGCGGCGCGGATGCCCCAGCGGGCCTCCCATTGGTTGCGCAGAAAACTCTCGAGGTCAGGCTCGGCCGCCAGATGCAGCCCGGCGCGGTAAAAATCCTGGCTCAGCGCCCAACTGGCATAGATGCGGGCGAAGGCGCGCATGCTGGCCACCGGCTCGGCCGAAAACCGGCCCTGGCCGATATATTCGGGGGCAGACTCCAGCACCGCCATCAGGCTGCGCAGGAAGACCTGATTATGCACCGCCGTGCGCGCCGAGCCGCAGAGGGCGATAATGCGCGAGACCATGCCCGGAAAGGCCGCCGCCCAGTGATAGGCCTGCTGCGCGCCCATCGACCAGCCATAGACGCAATGCACCCGCGCGATACCGAAATGCTCGGCCAGCAGGCGCTGCTGTGCGCGCACATTGTCCCAGGAGGTGACGAGGGCGGGGTAGTCCGGATCATTCGAGGGGCTGGAGGAGAGCCCATTGCCGAACATATCGGGCTGCACCACGAACCAGCGCGTGGGGTCGAGAATGCCATCGGGCCCGAGCAGCCATTGCAGCTCGGGCGCCTGGGCGGAGTAGCTGGTGGGATAGACCACCACATTGTCCCGCGCGGGTGAGAGCGTGCCATGGCTGTGCCAGCTCAGCTTGGCATCACGCAGCACACCACCGGCGGAGAGTGGCATGTCGCCGAGGTTGAAGACGCCGCTTTGGCGGGCCCAGCTCATCGGCCTGCCCGGGGCTGGAGCTGGGGCAGGTTTTTGCCAATGGCCATGCTGCGCTGCGCGTTCATGATGCTATCACCTTGCACGATCATCGGCTGGGCCATCATGGCGCAATCCTCGATGATGGGTAGGGCCCGCGCACCCGCCCCTTGAAGCGCGGCCCCTGCCACGCAACATCTCGGCGATGGAAACGCCGCGCCCGCCCATTCTGGACATGACCCCGGAGGGGAAATTCAACACCCCGCCGCCACCGAGCCCTATGGAACGCTTGGTGAGTGTTGTGCTGCGCGTTTGCCTGCTGGTGGCGGGGATCGCCGGGGTGCTGCTGCTGGCCTCGCTGGCGGTGGTGGCGATTGGGATTTTGCTGCCGATCCTGGCGGTGTCGGCGCTGACTGCCGGCGCTATAATGTGGTGGCGCCTTCGGCAGGCTCGGCGCGAGGGCCGGCCGCTGCGCTTTGTGGTTATTCGTCGGCCCTGAGCGCGCGTGACCGCGCCCTTTGGCCTCGACCCGGCCCGGCAATATGATGTCGGAAGGGATGGCCGCCCCACCACTGATGACAGCGCGCCCGCCACCTGGCTGAGTGCGAGGCACCGGCTGATGGTGGGGCTATTCGGCCTGGGGCTCTTGCTGGTGGGCGGGCTGGCCGGGATGAGTGTTGCTGCCCTGCTATCGGGTGCGCGGGGCTGGGCGGCCATGTTTGGGCTGGCCACGCTGCTGGCCTCACCGCTTTTGTTGCTGGGGCCGGTGCAGGATTGGTGGCGCCACCGTCGCGGCCGGCGCCAGGCCCATGCCAGCCGGCCCTGGCATGGCGATGATGATGGCTATGGCTGATCAGGCCACCAGGCGGGCAG
Organism: Rhodovarius sp.; assembly: GCF_040399605.1. Classification (NCBI taxonomy): domain Bacteria; kingdom Pseudomonadati; phylum Pseudomonadota; class Alphaproteobacteria; order Acetobacterales; family Roseomonadaceae; genus Rhodovarius; species Rhodovarius sp. The sequence goes on from NZ_JBBARU010000010.1 coordinate 10,656, forward strand.
GGGCCTCCGGCGCAAATTCGGCGGCCAGCAGGCGGTAGCTTTCGGCCCGGGCGGCAGCGCTGTGGCAGGGGCTGAGAATGGCCACTTCGCTGGCGACATGCGCCGCTGCCAGCGCCTCGATCCCGGCCCGCACCTGGGCCGGCGTGCCGATCAGCGCGCGGTCGCGCAGGCGCTGGACATGGGCGCGCTCGGCCGTGGAATAGGCATAGGCATCGGCCTCCTCGGGGCTGGGCAGCGGCAGGAAGCGGCCCTGGTCGCGCCATAGCCGGGCTAGGGCACGGGAGGAGAAGAGGCGATGCGCCTCGGCCTCGGTCGCAGCTGTCAGCGCGAAGACGGCCAGCGCGCCATTCGGCGTGGGGTTGGCGGCGCTGGGGCGGTAGCCCTGATGGTAGAGTTCCATTGCCTGCTCGCTGCCTGCGCCATCGGTGATGAAATAGGCATAGCAATAGGGCAGGCCGAAAAACGCCGCGACTTGGGCGCCGTAATCGCTGCTGCCCAGAATCCACAATTCAGGCTTGGTCGGCACTGCGGGGCTGGCGGTGACGGCGCGGAAGGGGTGGTCCACCGGCAGGCCATCGCCCAGCCAGCCTTGCAAATCACGAATTTGCTGCGGGAATTGATCGGCTGCGGTGCCGGCATTGGGGTTGAGCGCATAGGCGGTGCGGCCATCGCTGCCCGGTGCGCGGCCCAGGCCCAGATCGATGCGGCCGGGGGCGATGGCCTCCAGCACACGGAATTGCTCGGCCACTTTTAGCGCCGCGTAATGCGGCAGCATCACGCCCGCGCTGCCCACGCGAATGCGCCTTGTGGTGGCGGCGATGGCGCTGATCAGGATTTCCGGCGCCGAGCCGGCATGGGCGGAGGAATTATGGTGCTCGGCCAGCCAATAGCGGTGATAGCCCCATTGGTCGGCCATGCGGGCCAGGGCCAGGGTCTCGCGGACCGCGTCATCCGGCCCGCGGCCGGTCACGACGGAGGATTGGTCGAGGATGGAAAGGGCGATGGGCATGGCGGGAATGTGGGGCCTCTTTGCCGTTTTGGCCAGCGGCCCCACACTTGTTCCCCCGATGGGGGAGGGCTCAATCTTCCACGCGGGGTGGGCCGGCCAGCACGCCGCCATCGATGACCATGCTCTGTCCGGTCATGAAGCCCGAGGCGGCGCTGGCCAGGAAGACCGCTGCACCGGCGATCTCATCAGGCTCGCCAATGCGCTGCAGGGGGCTGTCACGGGTGCGCTTCTTCAGATTGGCCGCATCCTCCCACAAGGCGCGGGCGAAATCGGTGCGCACCAGGCCCGGGGCGATGGAATTTACCCGCACGCCCCGGGGGCCCCATTCGGTGGCCAGTGCCCGGGCCAATTGCATATCGGCCGCCTTGGAGACGCCATAGATGCCCAGCATGGGCGAGCCGCGGAAGCCGCCGATGGAGGAGATGAAAATGACCGAGCCCTCGCCCCGCGCCGCCATGGCCGGGATCACCATCTGGCTGAGCCAGAGATTGGAGCGGACATTGCCGTTCATGATCCGGTCATAAGCCTCGTCGGAAATCTCCTGGCTGGGGCCGAAATAAGGGTTCAGCGCCGCATTGCAGACCAGGATGTCCACCTGCCCCCAGGCGGCGATGGTGGCATCCACCAGGCCCTGCAAATCCTCCTTGCGGGAGATCGATGCGGCATGCGCCATGGCGGTGCCGCCATTGGCGGTGATTTCATCGACCACCGCCTGGCAGGCATCGAGCTTGCGCGAGGCGACGACAACCTTCGCGCCGTGCTGGGCGAGGCGAATGCAGATGGCGCGGCCAATACCGCGGCTTCCGCCGGTGACGATGGCGGTCTTGCCGCTGAGGTCGAAGAGATTGTTCAAGGTTGTTCCTCCGTATTGGCGCGATGCTAGGCCGGTATGGTGGATTTCTCCAAGGCGTGGCGCAGCAGCGCAACAATCGGGAGGCGAAACCGCGCGCGGCGGCTACAATGCCGCGATGACCCAATTCCGTTGCTTTCCGATGGACACCCAAAGCGCGCAGCGCTTCCGCGAGACGGGGCGCGATGATCGTGGTGGCCCGGTGCATCGCCGCGCCGTGGATGGCCCGGGCTTTCCCTGCCGGCATTGCCTGCGCCTGGGCCAGCCCGGCGAGACGATGCTGCTGGCGAGTTGGGACCTGCCGGCGCCGATCGGCCCCTATTGGACGCCCTCGCCGGTGTTTCTGCACGCGCATGATTGCGCGGCCATGATCGAGCAGGACCGGCTGCCGGAGACGGTAACGGAGAACAGCATCATCTCACTGCGGCATTACGATCATGCCGGGATGTGCCTCTATGATCTGGGCCTCGTGCTGCCGGGGCACGAGGCCGAGGCCCCTTTGCGCGAACGCCTGGCCGACCCGCGCGTGGCCTTTGTGAACATCCACACCGCCCGGCCGGGCTGCTGGCTGACGCGGGTGGAGCGGGGCTGAGGCGGCCCGGCGCTACATCATCCGCCCGCCGCTCAGCACACCGAGCAACCACAAGACCAGCACCACCATCAGAATGAGGCCAAGCACGCCGCCCAGCCCATTCGCGCCATAGCGGTTATAGCCATAATATCCGCCGCCGCCGCCGAGCAGCAGTAGGACTAGGACAATAATCACGATGTTGCTCATGGTGAGGCTCCGCTCGTCAGGGGTTGCGCATCGCGGCGCTGGGCTCACGGCCCAAAATGCCTAGCTGCGTGTGCGAACAACGCCGCCCGCAGGTGGAACGTTGCAAAGCCTGGAGTGGGAGGGCGCGGGTTAGGCGGCGGCGGCGATCCTGAACAGCGCCTCTTCGCGGCCGAGTGCGGCCAGCACGGCGTCAATCGGCGGCGATTGCAGGCTGCCGGTCAGCGCCGCCCGCAAGGGCTGGGCCACGGCGCCGAGTTTGACCCCCTCGGCCTCGGCGAAGGTTTTCAGGCAGGCCTCCAGTGCAGGCTTGGTCCATTCCGCACCACCGAGCGCCTGGGCCAGCCGGGCCAGCCGGCCTTGGGCCTCTTCTGTCAGCATGGCGCGGGCCTTCTCATCGGCCGGTGGTGCGCCGTGGCCGAGGGCGAAGCGGGCCCCTTCGGCCAGTTCCAGCACCGATTTCGCCCGCTCCTGCATTGCCGGCATCAGCGCCTCGATGCGGGCCATGCCTTGGGCATCGGGCGAGAGGCGCTCTGCCACCATCGCCGCCAGCCGCGCCGGTTCCGCCGCGCGCAGATAGACGCCGTTGATATGGCTGAGCTTGGCGTAATCCATCCGTGAGGCGGCGCGGCCGACATCGGCGATGTCGAAGATGTTTTGCGCCTCGGCATGGGTGATGATCTCGGTATCGCCATGGCCCCAGCCCAGGCGCAGCAGAGCATTCAGCGCCGCTTCGGGCAGCACGCCCTGGTCGCGCCATTCCAGCACACCCACCGCGCCGTGGCGCTTGGAGAGCTTGGCGCCATCCGCGCCATGGATCAGCGGCACATGGGCGAATTCCGGCCGCGCCCAGCCCATGGCGTCGAAGACCATGCATTGGCGGAAGGTATTGGTCAGGTGGTCATCGCCGCGGATGACATGGGTGATTTCCATGTCGTGGTCATCGACCACCACGGCGTGGAGATAGGTGGGGGTGCCGTCGCTGCGCAGGATGATCATGTCATCGAGTTCGGCATTGCGCACTTCGACGCGGCCCTGCACCAGGTCATTCACCACAGTTGAGCCCTCACGCGGGGCCTTGATGCGGATGGCGAAGGGTTTTTCGGCTTCGGCCGGGCCGGGCGCGCGGTCGCGCCAATAGCCATTGTAATGGGGGGGGCGGCCTTCGGCCTGCGCGGCCTCACGCATCGCCTTGAGTTCATCGGCGGTTTCATAGGCGCGATACGCTTTTCCGGCGGCGAGCAGGGCATGCGCCACCTCGGCATGGCGGGCCTCGCGGGTGCTTTGCATCACCGGCGGCGCATCGGGGGAGAGGCCGAGCCAGGCGAGGCTTTCGATGATCTGCGCCACCGCCTCGGGGGTGGAGCGGGATTTATCAGTATCCTCGATCCGCAGCAGATATTGCCCGCCATGGCGATGGGCGAAGAGCGCGTTGAAATACGCCGTGCGTGCCCCGCCAATATGCAGGAAGCCGGTGGGGGAGGGCGCGAAGCGGGTGCGGATGGTCATGCGCCCGATATCCGCGCGCGGGCGGGCTTCGTCCAGGGCCCCGGCGGGTAATTTTGCCGGCAGCGTCAAGGGTTTTTTTCGGGGGGGCAATGAAAACGATTTCGGTGTCGAGTCGCGCTCGAGTCGGTGAAGAAAAATATTCGCTAGGGCATGAAATATTTCGTGAGAGGTAAATTATTCAATTTGCATTGACCGAGTCGCCCGAGTCGTTTCTAGGGTTGCATATGGTGCAATCAGCGGTTGTTTCGAGCGCTTCGATACCACTTCGCCTGCCGCGGCCATTGGCCTGACGGGAAGCGCTGATCGCCGCCGCAGCGGCGCAGCAGCCGCATTTGGCGCTCTGGCTACCAGTGGCGCTGGGTTGCGGGATTTTACTCTACTTTCAGTTGTGGTTTGAGCCCTCGGCTCTCGCCCAGTCCGCTTTTCTGCCGCCGCTGCTGCTGGGGGGCTGGCTGGTGGGGCGGCAGGCTTGGCTCGCCTGGGGCATGGGCATGCTCGCGGCCCTGCTGCTGGGCTTTGGCCTCGCCGGCTGGCATGCCGGCCGCGCCGCACTGCCGTTGGAATTGCCCCGCACCGCCGTGATGGTGGAGGGGCTGGTCACCGATATCGACCGCCTGCCCGAGGGGCTGCGCGTCACCCTGCAGGGCGCGACCTGGGAGGGGAGTGCCCCGGCCGCGCGGCATATCCGGGTGCGGCTGCGCGCCGATGAGCAATTCCAGCCCATGCCGGGGCAAACCATCCGGCTGCGGGCCTTGCTCCGCCCGCCCTCCGCCCCCACCCATCCGGGGGCTTGGGATTTTCAGCGCGCCGCCTGGTTCTCGGGGCTGGGCGGCAGCGGCTTTGCCCTCGGCCCGGCCATGTTGCTGCGTGATGGCGGCGAAGCACCGGCCCTGGCCGGGCTGCGGGCCGAGATTGAGGCGCGGGTCCAGGCCAGTATTGCCGGGCCGGCCGGCGCCATCGCCGCCGCGCTGATCACCGGCGGGCAATCCGCCATCCCCCAGGCCGAGATGAATGCGATGCGCGATTCCGGTCTCGCGCATTTGCTCAGCGTCTCGGGGCTGCATATCGCCATTGTCATGGGGCTGGGTTTTACCGTGTTGCGCGCGGGTCTGGCGCTGTGGCCCTGGTTGGCGCTGCGGGTGAATGTGAAGCTGCCGGCATCGCTGGGTGCGCTGGCCTTGGGTGGCTTCTATATGCTTCTGACCGGGGCGGAGGTGCCGATGCAGCGCAGCTTCGCCATGGCGGCGCTGGTCACGCTCGGCCTGCTGATCGGCCGGCGGGCCTTGACCTTGCGCGGCCTCGCCATCGCCTTCGCCATGGTGCTGACCTTGCAGCCGGCGGCCATCATGGGGCCCTCCTTTCAGATGAGTTTTGCCGCGGTGCTGGCGCTGGTGGCGGCCTGGGAATGGGGCAGGGGGTATGTGCGGCCGCAGCCTGGCGGCAGAGGCTGGTGGCACCGCGCCTGGCTGGTGTTTCTGGCCTCCATCCTCACCTCGCTGCTGGCCGCTGCTGCCACCACGCCCTTTGGCCTGCATCATTTCGGCCGGCTGCAAATCTATGGCGTGGCGGCCAATGCGCTGGCGGTGCCGCTGACCAGCCTGCTCATTATGCCAAGCGCGCTGCTGGCCAGCCTGCTGATGCCCTTTGGCTTGGAGGCTTGGCCGCTGCGTATCATGGCGGCGGGGGTGGAGGCGGTGCTGGCCATTGCCCGGGAAGTGGCGGCATGGCCCGGGGCGTCGCTCTCCGCCACGCCGCTGCCGGGCTGGGGCTTGGGGCTTTGCGCCTTGGGGATGGTGTGGCTCGCATTGTGGCGCGGGCCGGCGCGCGCGGCGGGGGCCGCGCTATTGGTCATTGGCCTGGCCAGTGGCAGCGCCAGCCCGCCACCTGATGCGCTGATCTCCGCCGATGCGCGGCTGATCGCGCTGCGCAATGCCCAGGGCGAGGTTTTCATTCAGCGTGCCTCGGGGGCGACGCGCTTCACCCGGGACGCCTGGCTGCGCGGCTGGGGGGAGGCGGAGGGTGCCGCCATGCCCGAGCAGGGTGGCGAGGCGGGGCTGGATTGCCAGGGGGGGCTATGCCGGCTTCGCCTCACCGCCGATGGGCCTATGCTGGCCATGCTGCGCCACACCCCACCGCCGCCGCGTGGCCGGGCCGCCGGCCGCCGCGACACGCCGCCCCCGGCCGAGGCGCCCTGTGGCGCGGCCGAGATCATACTCTCGCCCGAGCCAGTGCGCGGCCGCTGCGAAGGCTCGGTGGTGATTGACCGGTTCAGTGTCTGGCGTGATGGCGCCCATGCCGTCTGGCTCACTGCGACCGGGCCTGTGGTGCTGAGCCACCGTGCGGCGCGCGGGGATCGGCCTTGGGTCCCACCGCGGCCGCTGCCGCGCTGGACCCCCGATAACCTGCCCTTGGCCTCTAGCGAATAGGCTGCGGCGCAGCCGCGTCGGGCGCTGCGTATTGGTTCTGCCGCTCGCAATCGGCGGCCATGCGGTCGCGGCGGAATTGCCGGCCCATCTGGTCGGTCACCGCGCGTGAGGAGAGCACCGAGCTTTCGGTGCCCAGGCGGGAATCGCGCTCATCCTCGCGCATCAACTGGCCACGATCCTGCCGGGCGATCGTGCGGTCCGCCGCCTCGCGGCAGGCGGCGCGTACGCTGACATTCTGCTGCAGGTTGATATCGCGGCCTTCAGGGCGCGGGGCTGCGGGGTCAAACACGCTACAGGCGCCCAGCAGAAGGAGGAGGGATAGCAAAGGAAGGGATCGCGGCATGGGGGCAGCATAAACCCTCACCCACCCCTCTGTCGAATGCCGTGTGAAGCTTATTCCGCCATCAGGATCGAAACCGCGCTCTGGCAGGCGATGCCCTCCTCACGGCCGGCAAAGCCCAGCCGCTCGGTGGTGGTGGCCTTCACGCCCACGCGGGTGACATCCACGCCCAGCAGCGCCGCCAGCCGCTGCTCCATGGCACGGGCATGCGGGCCGATCTTGGGGCGCTCGCAAATCAGCGTGACATCGGCATTGACCAGCCGCCCGCCGCGCGCGGCGATTCGTCCCGCCGCATGGAGCAGGAATTGCGCGCTATCGGCATCCTTCCACTTCATCTGGCTGGGCGGGAAATGCCGGCCGATATCGCCCTCGCCCAGCGCGCCGTAAATCGCATCGCAAAGCGCATGAATGCCCACATCGGCATCCGAATGCCCATCCAGGCCGAGGCTATGGGGCACCGCGATGCCACAGAGAATGAGCGGGCGGCCGGGCACCAGGCGATGGACGTCAAAGCCGGTGCCGACACGGCAGACCATTTGGGGGGTGGGTATCGTCACGCGGTCGAGATCCTCGGGGAAGGTGATTTTCACATTGCGCTCGCTGCCCGGCACCAGGGCCACGGCCTCCCCCATGCGCTCGAGCAATTCGGCATCATCGGTGGCATCCTCGGGTGCGGCCTCATGGGCGGCGACGAGGCTGGCATAGCGGAAGCCCTGCGGCGTTTGCGCCCGGTAGAGCCCGGCGCGCGGCACGGTGGCGCTGATCATGCCCGCCGCACCGCGTTTGAGCGTATCGCTCACCGGCTGGGCTGGGATGGCGCCGGGGCTGGCCTCCAACGCGGCCAGCAAGGCGGCCACGGTGCCGGGCGGCACCAGCGGGCGGGCACTGTCATGCACCAGCACCAGATCGGGGGCGCGGCCCGCCAATGCGGCAAGCCCCGCGCGCACCGAGGCCGGGCGGCTGGCCCCGCCCGCCACCGGGGGCAGCGCGGGCAGGCCCTGCAACATCGCCGCCAGCACCGCCTCCTGCCCCGCGGGGCAGACCGGCTGAATCGCCGCGACCAGGCCCTCGGCCAGCAGCGCCTCGGCCGCGTGGCGCAGCACGGGCTTGCCGGCGATCTCCAGATATTGCTTGGGCCTATCGGCGCCAAAGCGTGTGCCCTGGCCCGCCGCCAGCAGAATTGCCACCACATCCATGGCTTTGCCGGTTACGGCAGATTCCGCGTGACGGCAAACCGATGATGCGTGTTGCCCAGACCTTGGGCTTTCTGTATGGCTGCACAGATGTTGTGCAACCCTCCTCTCAAGCCGATCGATCTGGCGCCGGGTCTGCGCATAGAAACGCCGGTGATCCTCGCCCCCATGTCGGGCGTGACGGACCTGCCCTTTCGCCGTCTGGCGCGTGCCGAGGGCACCGGGCTGGTCGTGTCGGAAATGATCGCAAGCCAGGCGATGATCCGGCAGAACCGCCAATCGCTGATGATGGCCGATGTGGATGGCCAGGCGAGCCAGTCCTCGGTGCAACTCGCTGGCTGCGAATCGGCGGTGATGGCCGAGGCTGCGAAGCTGGTGGTCTCGCTCGGCGCCTCCATCGTCGATATCAATTTCGGCTGCCCGGTGAAGAAGGTGGCGGTGGGCCAATCTGCCGGCTCGGCGCTGATGCGCGATGAGATCGCCGCGGCGCGCATTCTCGAAGCCGTGGTCCGCGCCGTGGATGTGCCCGTCACGCTGAAGATGCGCATGGGCTGGGACCATCATTCGCTCAATGCGCCCAATCTGGCGCGCATTGCGCAGGAATGCGGCATCAAGCTGGTCACCATTCATGGCCGCACCCGGCAGATGCTCTATACCGGCACGGCGGATTGGCATTTCATTGCCAAGGTCAAGGCCGCCGTCACCATCCCCGTCATCGCCAATGGCGATATCCTGACGGTGCAGGATGCCGCCAGCGCCATGGCGGCGAGCGGCGCCGATGGCGTGATGATCGGCCGTGGCTGCTATGGCCGGCCGTGGTTCCCCCGCCAGGTGGCGCATTATCTGCGCACGGGCGAGGCGCTGCCGGACCCCATGCTGGCCGAGCAATACGCCATTTTGTTGCAGCATTACCGCGCCATGTTGGCGCATTACGGCACTCAGGCTGGTGTTCGCATCGCGCGCAAGCATGTCGCCTGGTATTCCAAGGGCCTGCGCGGCGGTGCGGAATTCCGCATGGGCGTCAACCGGGTGGAGACGCCGCAGGAGGCGGAGGCGCTGATGGAGGGTTTCTACCGCCCCCTCATTGAGGCGCCGCAGCCTGAGCGGCTGGCGGCATGAGTGGCCGCATGGCGAGCCTCGCCCGCCGTGCCGCCAATGACCGTCCTGCGCTGCCCGATGCCGCATCAGTGCTCTCAGCCCTGCCTATGCCGGCGGTGGTGCTTGATGCCAATGATCAGTTCCGCTTCGCCAATCAGGCGGCGGAGCAATTCTTCCAGCAATCCATCGCCACCCTGATGGGCATGTCGCTCGGCGAATTTCTGGCCGAGGATAGCCGGGTCTTTGCCCTGCTGCGCCAAGTCCGCATCCAGGATTCACCGGTCTCCGACCATGATCTATTGCTGCAAAGCCCGCGGCTGAACCGCTCCGGCGTCTCGGCCCATGGTGCGCCGCTGCCCGAGATGGCGGGCGCTGTGGTGCTCACCCTGGCCGATGGCAGCACGGCGGCGATGCTGGACCGGCAGTTGAATTTCCTCGGCGCCGCGCGCGGTGCCACCGCCATGGCTGCGATGCTGGGCCATGAGATCAAGAACCCGCTTTCGGGCATTCGTGGTGCGGCGCAATTGCTCGAGCAGAATGCCTCCGAAGCCGATATCGAACTCACCCAACTCATCCAGGATGAAACCGACCGCATCCGCAACCTCATCGACCGGATGGAAATGTTCTCCGACCGGCCGATCGACCGGGCGCCGGTGAATATTCACCGCGTGCTGGACCATGTGCGGCGGGTGTCGCAATCGGGCTTTGCCTCGCATCTGCGCATTGTCGAGGAATATGACCCCTCGCTGCCGCCGGTTTGGGGCAATCGGGACCAGCTGGTGCAAATCCTGCTTAACCTGGTGAAGAACGCGGCCGAGGCGCTGAGCGAGAGCGGCCAGGAGCGTGGCGAGATACATCTCATCACCGCCTATCATCATGGCGTGCGCATCGCGGTGCCCGGAACCTCGGAGCGGGTGCATCTGCCGCTGCAGATCATCGTGCGCGATAATGGCCCTGGCATCCCTGAGGAGCTGCGCAGCAACCTCTTCGAGCCCTTCATCACCACCAAGCGGGGCGGGCAGGGCCTCGGCCTCGCCCTTGTGGCCAAGCTTGTGTCCAATCACGGCGCGCTGATCGAATGCGACAGCCGGCCCGGCCGCACCTCCTTCCGCCTTTCCATGCCCGCGCCACCGCCGGGTGAACCCATTCCGCTGGAGCTTGATTAGACAATGGGTGAACCCCGTTCGGTGCTCATCGCCGATGATGACCGCGCCATCCGCACCGTGCTCTCCCAGGCGCTGGGCCGCGCCGGCTATAATGTGCGCGCCACCGCCTCGGCCAGCACGCTCTGGCGCTGGGTGGAGGATGGCGAGGGTGACCTGGTGATCACCGATGTGGTGATGCCCGATGAGAATGGCCTGGACCTGCTGCCGCGGATCAAGCGCATCCGCCCTGATCTGCGGGTGGTGGTGATGAGCGCGCAATCCACCTTTACCACCGCTGTGAAGGCGGCGCAGCGCGGCGCCTTTGAATACCTGCCCAAGCCCTTTGATCTGAAGGAGCTGCTGGCGGTGGTGGAGCGCGCCCTGGCCACGCCTGCCGCCACCGAAGCCCCTGATGAGGAGGCCGGCCCGCCGGAGAAACTGCCCCTGGTTGGCCGCTCGCCCGCCATGCAGGATATTTATCGCACCGTCGCTCGCCTCACCACCACCGACCTCACTGTCATGGTCACCGGTGAGAGCGGCACCGGCAAGGAGCTGGTGGCCCGCGCGCTGCATGATTATGGCAAGCGCCGGCAGGGGCCTTTCGTGGCCATCAACATGGCCGCCATCCCGCGCGAGCTGATCGAGAGCGAGCTCTTCGGCCATGAGCGTGGCGCCTTCACCGGCGCGCTGACCCGTGGCGTGGGTCGTTTCGAGCAGGCTGCCGGCGGCACGCTGTTTCTCGATGAGATCGGCGATATGCCGGCCGAAGCGCAAACGAGGCTGCTGCGCGTGCTGCAGGAGGGCGAATTCACCACGGTGGGCGGACGCCAGCCGATCAAGGCCAATGCCCGCATCGTGGCCGCGACCCATCGTGATTTGCGCGCCTCCATCCGCGCCGGGCTGTTTCGGGAGGATCTGTTTTACCGGCTGAATGTGGTGCCGCTGCGCCTGCCGCCCTTGCGCGAGCGCACCGAGGATATCGGCCTGCTGGCCCGGCATTTCCTGGACCGTGCCAAGGCCTCGGGCCTCGCCTTCAAGCAGCTCACCCCCGCTGCCGTGGAGCGCCTCAAGCGCCACCCCTGGCCGGGCAATGCGCGAGAGTTGGAAAACCTGATGCGCCGCCTCGCCGCGCTCTACCCGCAGGAGACCATCGATGAGGGGGCGGTGAATGCCGAACTCGCCGAGGCCGAGACCAGCCCCGATGGCGCGCCACGTGCCCAGGAAACGCTGGAACAGGCGGTGGAGCGCCACCTCAAGGCCTTCGTCGCCGCGCATAAGGATGGCCTTCCGGTGCGCGACCTGCATGAGCGGGTGATGGCCGAGGTGGAGCGCCCGCTGCTGCGTCTGGCGCTCAGCGCCACGCGCGGCAACCAGATCAAGGCCGCCGCCATGCTCGGGCTGAACCGCAACACGCTGCGCAAGAAGCTGCGCGACCTGGAATTGCCTGTCGTGCGCGGGATCAGTTGATGCCGCGCGGGGGCAATTGATGAAAATCCTGCCCGCGCTGCGCTTTGGCGCTGCCGGGCAAAGCTCGGCCGAGCGTATCTCGCGCCGTGACGCCGCCCAGCCGCGTGAGCCGCGTGGCCTGCTGCGCCGCCTGTCTGACCTGTTGCTCGGCCGGGGTGTGACGCTTGGCCTTGCCGCAGGCGCGCTGCTGATGGGCGTGCTCACCTTCACCGTGCTCAGCGATGGCAGCCCGCTTGGGCCCACGCGCCCTGGGCAGGTGGTGGGCATGGTGCTCGCCGCCATGGCGTTTCTGCTGCTGCTCTTTGCTGCCCTGGCCGGGCGGCTGGTGCGGATGTGGGCGGATCGGCGGCGGGGCTATGCCGGCTCCAAGCTGCACACGCGGCTGGTGGTGCTGTTCTCGGTCGTGGCCATTGTGCCGTCCATGCTGGTGGCAGGGTTTGCCGCGCTGTTCTTCAACCTGGGCATCCAGGCCTGGTTCAGTGACCGGGTGCGCACCGCGCTCGATGCCTCGCTGCTGGCCAGCCGCGCCTATCTGGCCGAGCATCAGCAGAATATTCGCGCCGATGCCTTCGCCATGGCCAATGACCTCAACCGCGCCGTGGTGCTATTGCCGGAGCAATCCCTGACCTTCGCGCGGGTGCTGGGCACCCAGGCCGGGGTGCGCGGCCTCACGGAGGCGGTGGTTTTTGAGCCGGTGCTGGGCCGCGTCATCGCCCATGCTGGCGTCTCGGCCGGTTTTCAGCTCGACCCGCCCCCGCATTCCGCCATCGAGATGGCGCGCTCGGGCGAGGTGGTGGTCTTGACCGGTGAGGAGAATAACCGTGCGCGCGCCGTCATCGCCCTCGCCCCCGCAACCGGGCTGCTGCTGATGATCGGCCGCCCGGTTGACCCGCAGGTGATCGAGCATATGCAGCGCACCGAGGCTGCGGTGGAGGCCTATGACAATCTGGACCGCAACCGCTCCGGCCTGCAGATCACCTTCGTGATGATTTTCGCCATCGCAGCCTTGTTGGTGCTGCTGGCGGCGATCCTGATCGGGCTCGTGCTGGCCAATCAATTGGCGCGCCCTATCGGCAAGCTGATCCATGCGGCCGAGCGGGTGCGCTCGGGCGACCTTTCGGTGCGGGTGGATGAGGGCACCTCGGATGATGAGGTGACCACCCTCAGCCGCGCCTTCAACCGAATGACCAATCAGTTGGCCGGCCAGCGCAATGAACTCATGGAGGCCTATCGGCAGATCGATGAGCGCCGGCGCTTCATTGAGGGGGTGCTGGCGGGGGTTTCGGCAGGGGTGATCGGCCTTGATGCCGATGGCTCCATCCATTTGCCCAATCGCAGGGCGAGCGAATTGCTAGGCCTTGATCTCGATGCCGCGGCCAGCCGCGACCTCGCTGAGCTGGTGCCCGAATTCGCCCCTCTGCTGGAATTGATGCGCTCGGGCGGGGGCGCGGCGACCGCTGAAATCCGCATCGGCCCGCCCTCGGCGCGGCGGACCCTGCTGGCGCGCATTTCGGCCGAGACGAGCGAGGATAATGTTTCGGGCTATGTGCTGACCTTCGATGACATCACCGCCCTGCTGACGGCGCAGCGCCAGGCGGCCTGGGCCGATGTGGCGCGGCGCATCGCCCATGAGATCAAGAACCCGCTCACCCCGATCCAGCTCTCGGCCGAGCGACTGAAGCGGCGCTACCTCAAGCAGATCCATGACGACCCGGAGACCTTCACCCAATGCACCGACACCATCGTCCGTCAGGTGGGCGATATTGGCCGGATGGTGGATGAATTCTCCGCCTTTGCCCGCATGCCGCAGCCGGTCATCAAGCCGGAAAAACTGCATCGGCTGATCGAGGAGGCGCTGGTGCTGCAGCGCCACGCCCATGGCGGCATCACCTATCGGGTTGAATTGCCAGGGCGCGAGATCATCGCCGCCTGTGACCGGCGGCTTATGGGCCAGGCGCTGACCAATCTGCTGACCAATGCCGCCGATGCCATTGCCATGCGCGCCGAGCAGGAGCGCCCGCAGAGCGACCCGCCGCCCCCGCCTGGAGAGGTGCGTGGCGAGATCACCCTGCGGCTGACGGCGGAGGATGATTCGGCGCTGATCTCGGTCACTGATGATGGAATCGGCCTGCCCGGGGGCGAGGAACGCGAAAGACTGGCCGAGCCCTATGTTACCCATAAGGTGAAGGGCACCGGGCTGGGCCTCGCCATTGTCAAGAAAATCATGGAAGATCATGGTGGTACACTGATTTTGGACGATGCGCCCGATGCCCGGGGCGCGCGCGCCACCCTGCGCCTGCCCTGGCGCGGCGCGGCTGAAGATGCCATGGAAGGCGTGGGCGTGGCGGCGGTCGCCACCGCCGCGACGCGGGATCACCGATGATTTGCCAAAAGGGGGTGTTGCATGGCGCATGACATCCTGATCGTGGATGACGAGCCGGATATCCGGACCCTAATCGAGGGTATTCTCTCCGATGAGGGCTATGAGACCCGACAGGCGCATAACAGCGATGCCGCCTTGGCGGCGTTTCGCGCCCGGCGGCCTTCGCTGGTGATCCTCGATATCTGGCTGCAGGGCTCCAAGCTCGATGGCCTGGGTATTCTCAACGCGCTGCATCTCGAAGAACCGCAAATCCCCTGCATCATGATCTCAGGCCATGGCACGATCGAGACAGCGGTGCAGGCGATTCAGATCGGCGCCTATGACTTCGTTGAAAAACCGTTCAAATCCGACCGGCTGCTGCTGATTGTCAGCCGCGCGCTGGAGGCGGCGAAGCTGCAGCGCGAGATCAGCGAATTGCGCATGCGGGCGGGGCCGGAGACGGAGCTTGTGGGCATTTCCACTGCCGTCAGCCAATTGCGCACGGCCGTTGATCGTGTGGCGCCCACCGGCTCACGCGTGCTCATCTCGGGCCCCGCGGGTGCGGGCAAGGAGGTGGTGGCGCGGATGATCCATGCCCGCTCACGGCGGGTGGATGGACCCTTTGTCGCGATCAATTGCGCCACGATGAACCCCGCACGGATCGAAGAAGAACTCTTCGGCGTGGAACCCTCGGCCGATGGCCCGCGCCGCGCGGGCGTGCTGGAACGCGCCCATGGCGGCACGCTGCTGCTCGATGAGGTGGCGGATATGCCACTCGAAACCCAGGGCAAGATCGTGCGCGCGCTGCAGGATCAGGGCTTCTCGCGCATTGGCGGCTCGGTGCGGGTCAATGTCGATGTGCGGGTCATTGCCACCACCAATCGAGACTTGCAGGGCGAAATCACCGCCGGGCGCTTCCGTGAGGATTTATTCTACCGCCTCTCCGTTGTGCCGCTGCGTATTCCCGCCCTGCGCGAGCGGCGGGAGGATATTCCGGCGCTGGCGCGGCACTTCATGGCGCGTTCGGGCGAGACCTCGGGCATCGCCCCGCGCGATATGAGCCCCGATACCCTGGCCGCGTTGCAGACCTATGACTGGCCGGGCAATGTGCGCCAACTGCGCAACCTCATCGACTGGCTGTTGATCATGGCCCCGGGCGATAGTGGTTCACCCATCCGGGCCGAGATGCTGCCCCCGGAAGTGGGGGCGGCGGCGCCGGCCATGCTGAAGCTCGATCGCTCCAGCGAGATCATGATCCTGCCCCTGCGCGAGGCGCGCGAATTGTTCGAACGCCAATATCTTGAAGCGCAGCTGCTGCGCTTTGGCGGCAATATTTCCCGCACCGCGACCTTTGTGGGCATGGAGCGCAGCGCGCTGCACCGCAAGCTGAAGTTCTTGGGCGTGCAGGCGGAGGATAGGGCGGGGAGCGCCTAAGCGCCCCCTCAGCCCCCAGCTAAGCCCAGCCTTCGCACCCGCGCCTCTTCCTCATTCGTGGTGCGCTGGATGAAGGCCGCGTAGTCGGCGCTGTTGAGGTATTCCAGCGGCTGGTCCAGCCGCGCCAGGGTGGCGATATGCGCCGGGTCATGGGCGGCGATGCGAAAGCCATCATGCAATGCGCGCACCACGCCAGGGTCCATGCCCTGCGGCCCCACCAGGCCATAGGGCGAGGTGATGACCATATCGGAATGGCCCAGCTCGATCAGCGTCGGCACATCGGGGATTTTCGCCACCCTCTCGCGCGACCAGACATTGAGCGCGCGAAGCCGCCCCTCGGCGATGAGGGACAGCACGCCCGAGCCGGTGCCCGAGGCCTCGATATGGCCGCCCAGCAGGGAGGGCACCGCATCGCCCTCACCGCGGAAGGGGACATGGGTGATGTTGATACCCTCGCGCTCGGCCAGGTCGATCAGGCTAAGGTGGGGCGTGCCATTGGCGCCGGTATTGCCCATGCGCACCTCGCCCGGGCGGCGTTTGGCATCCGCCACCAAATCTGCCCATGTGCGATAGGGGCTTTCCGCCCGAACGCAGACCATGAAGAGATAGCCGGTGAGGTGGATGATGGGGGTGAAATCGGTGCGCGGATTATAGCTCATTCGCTGCATGAAGGGCAGGCGCATCGAGGGCAGGATGAATTGCGCCAGGGTGTAACCATCGGGCCTGGTGTTGCGCATATTGGCGGCGGGGATGGTGCCGCCGCCGCCGGGGCGGTTTTCGATTTGCACCGTCTGGCCCATGGCGCGCGTGGCGGCCTCGGCAAAGCCGCGCATTTGCACATCGGTGGCGCCACCTGGCGGGAAGGAGATTTGCAGGGTGATGGGGCGGTTGGGGAAGCCGCTCTGCGCCAAGGCGGGCATAGCCAGCGCCGAGGCCAGCAGGGTTCTGCGTTGCATTTTTTATACTCCCTTATCGTCGTGTCTCACGCCCGCGAGCGAAGAGGTTTTAGGCATCGGCGCGAAAGCTGCATAAACGGACAAATTCGCCGGGCCGGCCAAACCGGCGGCCGATGATGCCGAACATATGGCATATTTTCCTTGCAAAACAAAGAGAATATCTCACTATTCTGCCTCACAAGGTGCGGGCGATGATCTCCTTCATCACCTCGCTCGAGCCACCATAGATCCGCCCAACCCGGGCATCCGCCCAGGCGCGGCCGATCTCATATTCTGCCATATAGCCATAACCACCATGGATTTGCAGAAATTGATCCAGCAGCCGGTTTTGCATCTCGGTGCCCAGCAGCTTGGCGGCCGCCGCATCCTCGGCGGAAAGCTGGCCTGCCATGTGGCGGGCGATGCAATCATCGAGGTAAATGCGGAACATCGCGATCTCGGCCTTGGCGCTGGCCAGGGTGAAGCGATGGGTCTGGAAATCGAACACCGGCTGGCCGAAGACTTTTCGCTCCCGCGCATATTCGATGGTCTTGGCCAGCATTACCTCCATGGAGATGCCAGCCCGGATGGCGATGATCAGCCGCTCCTGCGGCAATTGGTGCATCAATTGGTAGAAGCCGCGATTTTCCTCGCCCAGCAGATTGTCCAGCGGCACGCGGACATTGTCGAAGAACAGCTCCGAAGTGTCCTGCGCATGCATGCCGATTTTCTCGAGGTTGCGGCCCTTGGTGAAGCCGGGCGTGCCCTCCTCCACCGCGATCAGCGAAATGCCGCGCCGGCCCGCCTCTGGGTCTGTCTTGCAGCAGACCACGACAATGCCGGCATTCTGGCCTGAGGAAATGAAGGTTTTTGAGCCGTTGATCACCCAGTGATCGCCATCCCGCCGGGCGGAACTGCGCATGGCCTTGAGGTCGCTGCCCATGCCCGGTTCGGTCATGGCAATGGCGGTGATCATCTCGCCGGCAGCCATTTTCGGCAACCATTCGGCTTTTTTCGCCGCGCTGGCATAGGCGGCGAAATAGGGCACCACGATATCGCTATGCAATTGGAAGGCGACGCCCGAGGCATTCACCCGGGCCAATTCCTCCAGCACGATGGCGGCATGGCCGAAATCGCCGCCAGCCCCGCCATATTCCTCGGCCAGCATGGTGCAAAGCAGGCCCTGTTCGCCGGCGCGGCGCCAGACTTCGCGGGGCACGATGCCATCATGCTCCCATTGCCGATGATGCGGGGCGATCTCGCGCTCGACGAAGCGGCGGACCTGGTCGCGGAACATTTCATGCTCGGCGGTGAAGATTTTACGCGGGGTCATTTTTATCCCTCGGTCAATTCGGCAATTTCGGCAGCGGAGAAGCCCGCCTCGCGCAGGATGCTGTGGCTGTGTTCGCCGCGCAGGGGGGCGGGGGCGGGGGCCTCGGCCGGGGTGGCGGAGAAGCGTGGCGCGGGGGCGGGTTGCGTCACGCCATCGCGCTCAAAAAAACTGTTGCGCGCGACATTATGCGGGTGGAAGGGCGCCTCTGCCATGCTCAGCACCGGGGCCACGCAGGCATCGCTGCCGGCGAAGATCTTGGCCCATTCGTCGCGCCCGCGGGTTGCGATGGCGGTGGCGAGGCGCACCCGTAAGGCGGGCCAATGGGCGCGGTCATTGCGGGCGGTGAAATCGGCCTCATCCAGCCCCAGGCGCTGGATGAAGAGGGCGAAGAATTGCGGCTCAATCGGCCCCACCGCCAGAAACCCGCCGCAGGCGCAGCGATACGTGCCATAAAACGGCGCGCCGCCATCCAAAAGATTGCCACCGCGCGGCGCGTCCCATCGCCCGGCGGCGCGCATGCCGTAAATGGGCGCCATCAGCAGCGCGGCGCCATCACTCATCGCCGCATCCACCACCTGGCCCTGGCCGCTGCGCTGGGCATGCAGCAGGGCGGCCATCAGCCCCATGGCCAGCAGCATGCCACCACCGCCGTAATCGCCCACCAGATTAAGCGGCGGCACGGGCGCTTCCGTGGGGCCTATCGCATCCAGCGCGCCGGAGATGGCGATATAATTGATGTCATGCCCCGCACTGGGGGCGAGCGGGCCGCTCTGGCCCCAGCCGGTCATCCGGCCATAAACTAGGCGGGGGTTTTTCGCGCGGCAGACCTCAGGGCCGAGGCCGAGGCGTTCCATCACCCCGGGGCGAAAACCCTCGATCAGCGCATCCGCGCCCTCCACCAGCCGCAACACGGCGGCGATGGAGGCGGGGCGCTTGAGGTCGAGCGCGATGGAGCGGCGGCCGCGGCCGGTGACGTCGCTGGGCGAACCCGGCGGGCCATCGGCACGGTCGATCCGCACCACATCGGCGCCCATATCGGCCAACAGCATGGCACAGAACGGCCCGGGGCCGATTCCGGCCATTTCCAGCACCCGAAGCCCGGCTAGCGGCCCCATTGGCGTCTCTCCCTCTTTGTTGCGGGTAGGTTCAATAGAAACGAACAATAAGTGAAAAGTAAGATCGAGGGGCTTTGCCCCTCGAGCACCCCAGCAGGGTCGACATGTATGTCGACGAGTTTCCTGCACCTTCATTAGTGTATTGATTTTAAAATTAAACAAAGGTCCAGGAAAACCGTCGACATACATGTCGACCCTGGTGGGAGAGCGCGAGAGGGCAAAGGCCTTTCGCTCTTTTCTCCCGCCATCAGAATTGTCCTGCAACCGACTAACCGCCCCGCTTCGCCTTATGGGCGACTAGGGCCATCAGCTCACGGTCACGCCAGGCGGCGCGCTCGCCCAAACCCGCTTCGGGCACCAGGGCGCGGCGCTCGGCCGCCACCCGCGCCACGGTGGGGGCGTCGAAATCATAGGGCGGCATTTCCTCGGTGAGCTGGCTCAGCAGCGGGCCATAGCGCAGGGCGTAATCGGGGATGCCGCCGGGGGCGTTGAGGTCGCAGGTCTCAAACGGGCCCATGAAGGCCCAGCGCAGGCCGAGCCCGTGCTTCACGCAGGCATCCACATCCTCCACGCTCATCACCCCATCGCGCACCATGCGGAAGGCCTCGGCCACCAGGGCGGCCTGCAGGCGGTTCAGCACGAAGCCGCGGGTTTCCTTATGGGCCACCACGGGGACTTGCTTGACGCTGTCCATCAGGCTCCGCGCGCGGGCGATCACTTCGGGCGCGGTCCAGGGCGCGCCCACCAGCTCGACCAGCGGCACGAGATAGGGCGGATTGACCGGATGGGCGACGAGGCAGCGCGCGCGGCCGGGCAGGGCTTCGGTGAAGGCCGAGGCGGGGATGCCGCTGGTGGAGGAGGCCAGAATCACCTCAGGGCCGCATATCGCATCCATGGCGGCGAAGAGGGCGATTTTAGGGTCGAGCCGCTCGGGGCCGTTCTCCTGCACATAGGCGGCGCCGGCGAGGCATTCTTCCATGCTGCCAACGGCGGTGATGCGAGCGGCCACCATGGCCGGCGTCTCGGCCAGCAACCCCGCGGCGCTCAGATCGCCCAGCCTTTCATGGATGATGCCGATGGCGGCCTGGGCGGCGCGCGGCTCGGCATCCCAGATGCGCACGCTATGCCCTGCCCGGGCGAAGACCATCGCCCAGGAGCGCCCGATCAGCCCTGTGCCGATGATGGCGATATTGTCCATATTCATGCCTCCCTTGTGTTGGTGGGAGTGTCTCTCGCTTTGGGGCTGCTGGAAAGCCGGAAGGTTTTCCGCCGGCAGGCTTGATCGCGGGCTGGAAGGGGCGATCTATCCGCCATGCGACGACGCGATGAGGACAGGCTGGGCCAGCGGGAGAGACGGGCAAGAATGGCCCACGTGGCGGCGCGCCTGCCGCTTTGGCCGCAATTGCCCCTGGCTTTGCGCTACATGCTGGGCTTTGGGCTGTTGTTTCTCTGCCTGTGGCTGCCCGCCTTTGCCACACTGTTTCGCCGATGAGGGGCCGCTTTGCCGGGCTGCGCGTTTGGCTGCTGGTCGGCTTTGGCTGGCCGCTGCTGTTGAAGCTGCCCATTGGCGTTTTGTTTGGCCAGGGGGTGGGGCTGCTGGCGGCCATGCTGGGGATCGGGTTGCTGGTTCTGGCGGGGCTGCGCATGCAGCGCGGGCAGGCTGGGGATATGCGGCGCGGGGCGGTGCTGTTTGGCGTGGCGGCGGGGCTGGTGGCGGGGTTGGGCGTACAGCTTTGGCCGCCGATTGCGGTGGCGCTGGGCTTTGGTGCCTGGGCGGGCGTGCGGCTGCTGACGGATGACATCCCCGAGGCCGAGGCCCCGCCGCCCCCGCCCGAGCCCATCGCCGTGCCCGCACCATTGCAGGAGGCGGAGGACCGCCTTGCCGCTTTGCGCGCCCGCATGGTCTGGGGCGCGCCGGTTCTGCCCCTGGCGCCGCAGCTGCGGGTGACGGTGGAGGCGCTGGAGAGGCTGCTGCGCGACATGATCCCCCGCCCCGAGCGCATTCCCGAGGCGCGGCGCTTTCTGGCCATGCAGTTGGATGGGCTGGATCGGATATTGGTGCGGCTGGAGGCGGGGGCCGAGCCGCCGGCCAGCCTCGCCCCCCTGCTGGACGGCATCGCCAATGCCGCCGATGAATGGCGTGCCCGCATGCGCGCGGCCGAGACCGAGGCGCTGGACATTCAGGTGAAGGTCATGGCGGAGCGGCTGCGCGAGGGAGGAGGCTAGGATCATGAGTGACATCGCCAAGGCGACGCTGCCGCCGGGGATGAGTGCCGAGCGGCAGGCCGAGATCAACCGCCTGGCTGGCGCCATTGATCTGGCCGAGCCGGCCTCCATCCTGCGCTTTGGTGCCGCCACCCAGACCCGGGCGCAGGAGGCGGCGGACGCCATGCTGGAAGGGGCGAAGAGCCAGCAGGCCGGCGAGGCGGGGGCGAGCCTGCAGGCCATGCTCGGCCAATTGCGCGGCTTTGATGTTACCAAGCTGGCGGAAAAGCCGGGGTTGATCGGCCGGCTGCTGGGAGGGGCGAAGGCGCAGCTGGGCAACATCGTCATGCGCTATGAGACGGTGCGCGGGCAGATTGAGGCGATAGGCGACCGGCTGGACCGCCATCGCACCGTGCTGCTGGAGGATGTTGAGCGGCTGGACCGGCTTTATGACGCGACGCTGGAATGGTTTCATGGCCTGGCCGACCATATTGCCGCGGGTGAACTCGTGCTGGCGAACACCGATGCTGAGACGCTGCCCGCCCTGGTTCGCGCCGCCGATAATGAGCACGACCCGCTGGCACCACAAAAATTGCGCGATGCCCGGGCCACCCGCGATGACCTGGAGCGCCGGGTGCATGATTTGCGCCTGACCCGGCAGGTCGCGATGCAGGCGCTGCCCTCGATCCGGCTGATCCAGGAAAATGACAAGGCGCTGGCGGCGAAAATCCATTCGGTGATGGCCAATACCGTGCCGCTCTGGCGCCAGCAATTGGCCCAGGCGCTGGCCATTCACCGCATGCGTGAGGCGGGGGCGGCGGTGAAATCGGCCACTGACCTGACCAATCAGCTCCTCACCGCCAATGCCGAGACGCTGCGCCGTGGCAATCTCGAAGCCCGGCGGGAGTTGGAGCGTGGGGTCTTTGACCTTGAAGCGGTGAAGCGCGCCAATGCGGCGCTGATCGGCACCATTGAGGATAGCCTGAAGATCGCCGATGAGGGCCGCGCCGGCCGCGCGGCGGCGGTGCAGGAATTGGCGCTGTGCGAGGCTGAAATCCGCCGTGCCTTGACATCTGCCCGCGCCCGGGGGCAAGCGGCGAATAATTGATCGGGGATACGTTATGACCATTCTTCGCCGCGCGCTGCTGGCCGCACCGCTCGCCATGCCTGCCTTGGCGCAGAACAATGCCATTCGCCTGGTGGTGGGTTTTCCGCCCGGTGGCAGCACCGATATGGTGGCGCGGTTGATGCAGCCGCATCTGGCCAGCATTCTGGGTGCGCCGGTGGTGGTGGAGAACCGCCCAGGTGCCTCGGGCGCGCTCGGCGCGCAGCAGGTGGCCCGCGCGGCGGGGGATGGCACGACATGGGCGGTGGTGTTCGACACCCATGCCGTGAACCCCTTCCTGATCCCGAATATAGGCTTTGATTCCAAGCGTGATCTGGCGCCGGTGATGCTGATTGGCACCGCGCCCAATTTGGTGCTGAAGCATCGCAGCCGCCCCTGGGCGGATTTCCCCGCCATGCTGGCCGCCGCCCGGGCGCGGCCAGATACGGTGACCTATGGCACCATCGGCAATGGCTCGCTGGCGCATCTGACGATGTCGCTCGCCCAGGTGAATGGCAATTTCAAGGTGGTGCATGTGCCCTATCGCGGCGGTGGGCCGCTGGTGACGGCGGCGGCCTCGGCGGAATGCGACCTCTATGTGGCCACCCTCACCGTCTTTACCGCGCTGCTGCGCGAGGGCACCGTGGTGCCGCTGGCGGTGACTTCGGGCGCGCGCGTCTCTGCCCTGCCGCAGGTGCCGACGATGGCCGAGCTTGGCGTGCCGGGCATCAATGCCCAAGCCTTTTGGGGCGTGCTGGGGCCCGCCACCACGCCCGCGCCAATCCGTACCCGGATGGAGGCGGCGGTGCGTGAGGTGCTGAACCTGCCTGAGGTGCGCTCGCGGCTGACGGATCAGCTGGGCGTGGATGTGGTGGCCGGCGATGGCGCGGCGTTTGGCGCCTTCCTCGATGGCCAGATGGAGGTTTGGGGCCGGGTCGTGCGGGAGAATAACATCCGGCCGGATTGAGCGGCCGCCATTACCCCCGCAGCGCCTTGATCTGCGCGGGGTAGCTGGCCGGGTCCACCCGCGCATCCACCAGTGAGACGCCCGGTGCGGCCAGCGCCGCCGCCATGGCCTCGGCGAAGCCCGCTTCGTCATCGGCGCGGAAGGCGAGGCCACCGCAGCCTTGCATCACCGCGGCGAAATCCACCATCGGCCAATCCAGCCCGCCTTCGGGCAGGGCGCGCTCGCCCTTTTTGATATCGATGAGCGAGAGTGTGGCGTCATTGAACACCACCACGGTCAGCTTTACCCCCAGAGTCGCGGCGGTGGCCAATTCGCCCAGGCACATCAGCAGCCCACCATCACCGGTGAAGGCGATGGCGCCGCGCTGTGGGTCATACAGCGCGGCGGCAATACCGGCGGGCAGGGCAAAGCCCATGCTGGCCAGACCATTGGAAATCAGCAGGTCGCCCGGCTCCTCCGCCTGCCAGAAGCTGGTGCAGGGGAACATATGCGCACCCGCATCCACGCTCACCCTGGGGTGGCGCCCGGCCTCTCGGCAGGCGGCCTGGGCCAGTTCTACCACCGCTTGGGGCGAGATGCCGCGATTGCCCTGGCTCGGGCCATTGGTCAGTGAGGCCGCCCAGCCATGGCGTGCCCGGGCGATCTCCTCTGCCCTCCAGTCGCTGCCCGTGGCGGTGAGTTCGGCCAGGGCCAGCCCCACATCGCCATGCAGCGCGGCGGCGGCGGCAAAATAATGCGGCTGGCGCGGCACGCTCGCCACATCGATCACCGGGGCGGCGTAGCGCCAGGGTTGGCTGACGAATTCCACCGGATCAGCCCCGGCCAGCAGGATGAGATCGGCCTGGTGTAGCAGCGCCGCCTCCGCGGCACCGCCGGTGAAGACACCGCCAAAGAGCGGATGCGCATCGGCCAGCGCGCCCTTGGCCTTGTAGGTGACCAGCACCGGGCAGCCCATGGCCTCGGCCAGGGTGCGCAATGCGCGGCTGGCGGGCAGCGCCTCCAGCCCGGCGATGATCACCGGCCGGCGGGCCTGGGCGATGAGGGATTGGGCGGCGGCGAGGGCAGGGGCCTCGGGCGGGCGGGGGGCGGGGCGTTTGAAGGGGGCGGGTTGGGGGCCTCGGCACGGGCCGCTTCCCCGGTGATCTCCAGCAGCACAGGGCCAAGCGGGGGGGTGAGGGCGGCTTGCAGGGCGGCGGCGATGGCCTCGCCGGGGGCGGTATCGGCGCGCAGCTGCGCCTTGGTCACCGGGCGCATCAGCCCGGCATGGTCGAAATATTGGTGGCAGGCGAAGGCGCGCTCGCGGGGCGAAAACCCATCGGCCAGCAGCACAACCGGCGCGCGCTCCAGGCTGGCATTGGCCAGGCCATTGGCGGCGGCCGAGACGCCGGGGCCGCGGGTGGTCAGCACCGGGCAGGGGGCCCCGCTCAGCTCGGCCATGGCGCCGGCCATGATGGCCGCCCCCGTCTCGGTGCGGGCGAGGTAGAATGCCATGCCCTCGGCCCGGGCGGCGGCCATCAGCTCCAGGCTGCTGCCGCCACCGGGCACACCAAAGAGGCAGCGCGCACCCGCCGCCCGCAAAGCTGCCATCACCATCTCTGCCACGATCATCACGGGTGTCCTCGTTCCTTGGTCGCAGGATAGTGCGAGTGCCCCGGCTTTGGGCAGACCCCGCTTCGCATCTTGCGGGGATGATAAAGCTTCCACTTGCCCTGCCGGCCATGCCATGTGCCTGTGCTGGGCAAGGTTGCGGAGTGTCGGGATTGAGCATGGCTTTCGATGAAATGCGCGATGGCGATCTCGCAGCCGCCACCTATGCCGAAATCGAGGCTTGGCTCGCGCGCACCCCGCTTGAGCGCCTGCGGCAGAAAAGCGCCGAGGCGGAGCTGCTGTTCCGCCGCCTGGGCATCACCTTTGCCGTCTATGGCGAAGGCGGCGACCCGGAGCGGCTCATCCCCTTTGACATCATCCCACGCATTATTGCCGCGAGTGAATGGCGGGCACTCTCGGCTGGGCTGGAGCAGCGGGTGCGGGCGCTGAACGCCTTTTTGGCCGATGTGTATAATGAGCGGCGCATCCTCAAGGCCGGGATCATCCCCCAGGCCCTGGTGCTGGAGAATGAGGCCTATCAGCCGCATATGGTGGGGTTCCGGCCGCCGGGGGGCATCTACACCCATATTTCAGGCATCGATATGGTGCGCACCGGGGCGGATGATTTCTTTGTGCTGGAGGATAATTGCCGCACGCCATCGGGCGTCTCCTACATGCTGGAAAACCGCGAGGCGATGCTGCGGCTGTTTCCACGGCTTTGCGCCCGGCACCGCCTCGCACCCGTCAACCGCTACCCCGAGCATTTGCTGGCCACGCTCAAATCGGTGGCGCCCGAGCGGGCAGGGCCCAACCCCAATGTGGTCATCCTCACCCCCGGCAGCTTCAATTCTGCCTATTACGAGCATTGCTTCCTTGCCGATGAGATGGGCGTGGAGGTGGTGGAAGGTGCGGACCTTTTTGTTGAGAATGACGTGGTCTTCATGCGCACCACCGCGGGCCCCAAGCGGGTGGATGTCATTTACCGGCGCATTGATGATGATTTTCTCGACCCTGAATGCTTCCGCCCCGATAGCCTGGTGGGGCTGCCAGGGGTGATGCGCGCCTATAAGGCCGGCAATGTGACGCTGGCCAATGCGCCGGGTGCGGGCATCGCCGATGACAAGGCGATCTATCCTTACGTGCCCGACATGGTGCGGTTTTATCTGGAGGAGGAGCCTCGACTGGCCAATGTGCCGACCTATTTGTGCGAGCGCGAGGGCGATCGTGCCGAGGTGCTGGCGAATTTGGAAAAGCTCGTGGTGAAGCTGGCCCGTGGCTCGGGCGGCTATGGCATGATGATAGGCCCGCATGCCGATGCGGATATGCGCGCCGAATTCGCCCGGCGCATTCAGGACAAGCCCGGCGATTACATCGCCCAGCCCACCCTCGCCCTCTCCACCGTGCCCACATTGGCAGAGGGTGGCATCGCGCCCCGCCATGTGGATCTCAGGCCCTTCATTCTGTTTGGCCGGCAGGAGATCACCATGGTGCCCGGTGGCCTCACCCGGGTGGCGCTGCGGGAGGGCTCGCTCGTGGTCAATTCCAGCCAGGGGGGCGGCACCAAGGACACTTGGGTGCTCGAGGAGGCGTCGCCCCAGCCGGCCCCGGCGCAATCGCAGGGGGGTGGCTGATGCTCAGCAGCACCGCGGAATGCCTGTTCTGGCTCGGCCGCTACACGGAGCGGGCGGCCAATATCGCCCGTGGCCTGGGGGTGGCCAGCCGCATGGCCTCACTCTCCGCTTCGCTGGGTGGCGATGGCGCGGAATGGCGGGCGCTGCTCATCGCCAGCGGCGGCGAGGCCGCCTTCAGCGAGAAATACCCCGCCATCACCCAGGAGGCGGTGGTGGATTGGCTGGTGCGCGATGAGGATAATCCCAGCGGCATCGTCACCTGCTTTGATGCCGCGCGGCGCAATGGCCGGGCGGTGCGCACCGCGCTCACCGTCGATATGTGGAGCGCGCTGAACGACAGTTGGAACCGCCTGCGCAAATTGGACCTCAGCCAGATCGAGGGCGAGGCGCTGCCGGAATTTCTCGACTGGGTGCGCGAGCGGGTGCTGCTGTTCAATGGTGCGGCGCATGACACCATGCTGCGCGGCGAGGCTTGGCGCTTTGTGGAGCTGGGCACGGCGCTTGAGCGGGCCGATAATTCCGCCCGGCTGCTGGATGTGCGCCATGGCATGCTCGCGGTGGGCGAGACGGCGGAATATGCGCAATGGCAGGCGATTTTAGCCTCGGCCTCGGCCGGGCGGGCCTATCAATGGGTCTATCGGGACCGGCTGGAGCCACGGCGCATTGCCGAATTGCTGATCCTGCGGCCGGAATTGCCGCGCAGCCTGATGGCCTGTTTTGGCCGGGTGTCGGAGATTCTGGAGGCGATTGCCACCGAGCAGGGCGGCAGGCGGGGTGAATGCCACCGCATGGCCGGGCAATTGCACGCCACGCTGCGCTATGCCCGCATCGAGGATATTTTCGCCGAGGGGTTGCATCTCTTCCTCACCCGCAAGATCGAGACCGCCGCGGCGCTGGGCGCGGCCATTGAGGGCTTCTATATTCGCGCTTGAATAGGCCTGAGCGGGAGGAGGGGCGGATGACCTATTGCGTGGGGCTATGCCTGCAGGCGGGGATCATCATGCTGGGTGATACCCGCACCAATGCGGGGGTGGATAATATCTCCACCTTTTCCAAGCTGCAGGTGATCGAGCAGCCGGGCGAGCGGGTGATTGGCATTTGCACGGCGGGCAACCTCGCCATCACCCAGGCCGTCTCTGGGCATTTGCAGCAGGGGGTGCAGTTGGATGGCCAGCGGCGGCACCTCAGCGATGTGGCGAATATGTTCCAGGCGGCGCAGCTGGTGGGCGCGGCGGTGCGCGCGGTGTTTGCCGCCGATGGGCTCACGCTGGCCGCCCAGGGCATTGGCTTTGACTGCAGCCTGCTGGTGGGCGGGCAGATTGGGGCGGAGGCGCCGCGGCTCTTCCTCATTTACGCCGCCGGCAATTTCATCGAGGCCACGGCCGATACGCCCTTCCTACAAATTGGCGAGCACAAATACGGCAAACCCATCCTCGATCGCGGCCTCACCTTCGACACTTCGCTTAGCGATGGGCTGAAGCTGGCGCTGGTGTCGATGGACAGCACGCTGCGCTCGAACCTGACTGTGGGCCTGCCGATGGACCTGCTGATGCTGCGCCGCGATGGGCTGCGCATCGCGCAATGGCGGCGCATTGCCGATGACGACCCCTACTTCACCAAGGTGCGGCAGGGCTGGTCGTCCGCGCTGCGTGCCGCTTATTTGGCGCTGCCCGCGCCTGACTGGGTTTAGAGCCTTTTCCCTGCGCCTCGGCTCGCTGCACAGGCTATAAGCTTCTGTTTGTCGAGCATCTTTATCCGCTCCGTTTGAACGGATGATGGTTTAAGCGGCTGGGTTTGAGCGCAGCGCAGGCGCCAGGCATGGCGCAGCGCTGCGGTGAGGTTGGCGGCGAAGCGCGGTGCATCCATCAGCGGTGAGGCTTTCATCCGCGCGCGCATGCCCGCGCGCAGTTCGGCCAGGGCAGGCAGTGAATGGGCTGCCGCCACGGCGCGGGCGACATAACCCTCGACATCCTCGGCCACCCAATGGCCCAGGCCGATATTGTTGAGATGCGATACGGCATGGCGGCCGGCGAAGCTGCTGCCCGCCATGGCGACCAAGGGCGCGCCCATCCACAGCGCCTCACAGGCGGTGAGGCCGCCGGCATAGGGGAAGGGGTCGAGCGCGATGTCGATCTCGGCATAGGCGGCGAGCAATTCCTCATGCGACGAAGGGCCATGCAGTTCCAGCCGTTCGAGCGGAATGGCGGCGGCTGCGGCGCGGGTGATGAGTGCTGCGCGTGTGGGCGCATCGCGCAGCGCATGGGTGCGCAGGATGAGCCTCGCCCGGGGCAGGGTGGTGAGGATTTGCCCCCAGGCCGCCAGCACTGCCGGTGTGATCTTTAATAAGTTGTTAAAGCAACCAAAAGTGACATGGCCACGGGAGAGCGCTGGCAGGGGGGCCACATCCGGTGCCCAGGGCGGGGGCGTGTAACAGGCGTAGCCATCGGGCATGCGCAGCAGCGCTTCAGTGTAATGCGCTTCGCTGCCCGGGGGGGTTTGCCAGGCATCGGTGAGCATCCAATCCATGGACGGCACGCCGGTGGTGGCCGATTGCGCGCCGACCCATTTGATCTGCACCGGGGCTGCGCGATAGGCGAGTGCGGTGACCCGCCCGCCCTCGCCATGGCCGCCGAGATCGACCACGATATCGGGGGCATCAGCGCGGATGGCGGCCGCGAGGGCGGCATCATCCAGCCGGGGCGAGAGATCGCGCCACAGATCGGCCCGTGCCTGGAAGCGGCGGCCCAGCGCATCATCCATTGTTTTGAGGGAATAGCAGGC
This sequence comes from Rhodovarius sp., assembly GCF_040399605.1. Classification (NCBI taxonomy): domain Bacteria; kingdom Pseudomonadati; phylum Pseudomonadota; class Alphaproteobacteria; order Acetobacterales; family Roseomonadaceae; genus Rhodovarius; species Rhodovarius sp. The sequence continues at coordinate 39,923 of NZ_JBBARU010000010.1, forward strand.
CACCTCGATTTCGGCCTCGGGCAGGGCCTCGATGGCGCTCAGTGTCAGCCAGCCCACCGGGTGGCGGCCGAGGCGGGCACCGAAGAAGCCCACCCGCAGCCGGCGCTCCGGGTCAAAGCCCGGCGGATGCGGCAAGAGCGGGGGATGGGGCAGGGCTGCGCCCAGGCGGCTTGCGGTGCGGTGCAGCGCGGCGGCGCTGCCCTCGATGGGGTGATAGGGTTGAATGCCCATGCGGCAGCCCAAACTGGCCACCGTATCGCCGCCCTCATCACTGATGCGCAGCGCTTCCTCCTGTAGCCCCTGGTTGCTCAGGGTGAGGGCGAGATTGCAGATGAGGCTGGGATGCGGACCAAAATCGGCAATGGCGGCCTCAAAGGCGAGGCGGGCCTCGGCCAGGCGGTCCAGCCGCAATAGGGTGAGGGCGTAACTGGCGCGCAACTCGGCATCGCCATGGCTGGCGGCGATGCCGGCGGCGAGCAGCGGCTCGGCCTCGGCATCGCGGCGTTGCTCGGCGAGTTGTAAGCCCAGCAGCCCCTGCAATTCCGGCGCATCATCGGAGAAAATGCAGGCGAGGCGCAGCGCGGCGATGCCGGCATCCACTTCCTCCGCCGTCAGTTGCGCCAGGCCCAGCGCAGCCTGCCAGCGCCATTCCAGCGGTGCCGCCGAGGCCGCCTCACGCAATTCGGCCAAGTCGAGGCGTTGGGCGGCAAGTTTCACGGCATCCACGCCGCCCAGGCCCTGGCTCAGCAGCGCCCGGCATAATGCAACATCGTCCGAAAACCGGGCTTGCATCACCAGAAGCCCAGCTTCTCTCGGCGCCAGGAGCAGGGCCTGGGCCACCCATTGCAGGGCGCCATCGGCATTGCCCTGGGCTTCATCCAACATGGCGAGGCCGGCCATGCTCGTCACATGTTCAGGCTCCAATATCAGCGCCTCGTGGAAGAGGGCGCGTGCCGCGGCGATGCGCTCCTGCTGGCCGGCGATCTGGCCCAGCCGAAAGCGTGGCTCGGCCAGATCCGGCAGCGCCAAGCAGGCGGCCTGCAAATGCGGCACAGCCTCGGCCAGATGGCCGAGATTGGTCAGGGCGATGCCAAGGTTGAGGCCGGCCAGGGCGACATCCTCGCCACGATCCAGACATTGGCGCAGCAGCGGCAGCGCAGCCTCGGTCTGGCCGGATGAGAGCGCGCTGAGCGCGAGGCGGAAGGGGGCGAGGGGGGGGCTCATAGCGCCCGCTTCGCCACCACCAGGAAACCATCCAGGATGGCCGGACCCTCCCGCCGCAACGCCTCGCGCCGCAGCACCACGGGCTCCAGCCCTGCGGTGGCGAGGGCCTGGAGCAGCCCGGCCTCGCTGTGGCGAAAGCGGCCGGTTTCCCCCAGCTCCCAGGCCTGTGGGCCATCCAGCGCCTCGGTGGTGAAGACGAACCAGCCATCGGGTGCCAGGCGGCGGCCAATGGCGGCCAAAGTGGCCTCCAGCGTCCCGAAATATATGAAGACATCGGCCGCCACGATGGCGTGCCATTGCTCCTGGTCGGCCAGCAGCGCGGCATTGATCTCGGCCTGCCGCAGCTCTGTGTAGATGCCCTTTGCCTGCGCCGCCGCCAGCATGCCGGCCGAGAGGTCCACGCCCTTGATGCTGCCTGCCACCACGTCATGCAGCACGAGGCCGATCAGCCCGGTGCCGCAGCCCAGATCGAGCAGGTTGCGGAGCTTGTATTCGGCCCCGAGCCCCGGCAGCAGCGCCTCAAACTGGCGCAGGATCAGGCCCGGCGCGCGGTAGCCCAGGCCAAGCAGCGCAGCCTCGAAGCGGGGGGCATAACCGTCAAAAACACGGCTGACATATTGCGCATCGGCGCGCTCCGGCAGGAAGGCGCCGACACTGGCGGCGAGATGCGCCAAATAGCCATCATCCGGCGCCAGGCGATGGGCGATGAGCAAATGCGGCTTCGCATCGCCCATGCGCCGCATGGCGAGCAGCGCATGGGCGGCGGTGCTGTGCAACGCTGCATCGGCGCCGGTTTCCTCTAGACCGGCCAGCGCAGCCGCCAGCGCCGCTTCGAGGTTGCCGCGGCGCTGCGCATTCTGTGCCCGCAAGAGCAGGGCCTGGCTGCGGGCCTGGCCGGCCAGCGCGGCATTATCGAGCATATGGGCCAGAAGCTCGGCTGCGGCGTCATGGCTGCCGGCATGCATCAATGCATCGGCCAGGCGCAGCGTTGCCCCGCTATCCCCGGGGGCTTCCTGCCAAAGTTCGCCCAGCACCGCCAGCGCCTCATCATGCCGGTCACAGGCTTTCAGGGTTTGGCCCAGCAGCAAGCGCACGTCATGGCCGTGCCGGTCGATCAGAACAGCCTCCGCCGCCTCGGCCAGCGCCTCTTCCGGGCGGCCCATGCTGAGCAGGGCACGGCCTGCCAAGACCAGAACCGCCGGTGTTGCCCCCTCGACCGCACGGGCGGCGGCGGCGGCCTCAGCGGCGGCGACGGGATTGTTGAGTTGCAGCGATGCCTCACCCAGCAGCAGCCAGGCCCGGCCATCGGCCAGCGCTTCGGCCGCGCTTTGGAGCAGCGGCAGCGCCTCTGCCGGGCGTTGGGCGGCAAGCAGCCGCTCGCCCTCGGCCAGGAGGCGGGCGGCAAGCCCCGGGCGTGGCGATGCGGGATGGGGCGCGTTTTGCGCGGGCGGGAGGGAATGCAGGGTGATCATGTTATGCCCAGAGGCCTGCGGCGATTTGTTCGTTCATCTCGGCCACGAAGGCCAAATCCGGGGTCTCGCCATCGCATTCGCGCAGCACGGTGCGGGCGAGGCTGGCCAATTGCGCCCGCAAGCCCTTGGGCAGCGCATTGCCCGGGTCAAGCACGCAAACCAGAACTGCATCCCATAGCCGGCGATTATCCGCCACCGCGCGGGCCTGGTTGAGCGATGAGGGGGTGGCTTCCGCCTCGCGGATGCTGCGGGTGGCGCGGGTGAAGACCTCCGCCTCCATATGCTTCGCGCTGAGCCGGCGGCGATAGGCGGCGGCACCCTGGCTGCGCCCCTGAGGCGGCGGGGCCGAGGTTGTGCCGGTGATGGCGGGCCCAAGGGTTTCGGACATGGGGTTCTACAATCCTTTTGACGGCCGGCGGCCATTTCGACAAAAGCGAGAGGATGGGGCGGCATTCTGCCTGTGCCCCTGTGACGCCTCGGTGTTAGCGGAAGAGGCTGAGCAGCGATTGCGGTGCCTGATTGGCGATGCCCAAAGCCTGGGTGCCGAGCTGCTGGCGGATTTGCAGCGACTGCAATTTTGCCGATTCCTTGGCCAGATCGGCGTCGACCAGCGCGCCCATCCCCGCTTCCAACGCGTCTATCTTCGATTTGTTGAAATTGATCTGCCTGTCGATGTAATTTGCGGCGCCGCCATAAGAATTTAGTCTTGTTAATGTATTGCTCAGCGCAGTGGTGATCGCGCCGCCCGCTGTGAGCGCGGCCTTTGCCGTTGTCGATGTATAGGCGTTGGCCGTCCCTACCACTGTGTGTATATTTGTAATTCCATTATAGGCGCTTATTGTGTAGTTATCGCCCGATCCATAAATAATAATATTTGCATTGGTGCCGCCGGCATTGATAAGATTTTTCGAATTATATCCTGCATCATTGATAAATGATCTGATGTTATTAGTGATTTCGAGGGCCTGTGCCTGGTATTGGGTACGTTGATCGGCGGTAATATTGCCATCACCAATCTTCACCGCCAATGCCTTGAGGGCTTGCAGCGAAGTTGACACGTTTTGCAGGGCGGCACTGGTCACATCCAGCAAGCCCTTGACGCCACCCAATTGCTCATTGGCCGAAGTCGCGGCCCCGATGTCGCCGCGCACCCGCTCGGCCACCGCGAAGGCGGCACCGTCGTCACGGCCATCGGCCACGCGCAAGCCGGTTGAAATCCGCTTCTGCGTTGCGGCCAGCGCGTCGCTCGTCTTGTTGAGTGCCTGCAACGCCACCTGGGCGCCGTAATTGGTGATAATGCTGTTCAGGGCCATCGGTTTTTTCCTCAGACTGCCGGGCGGGGACATCCACACCCTGGCCGCACTCTGCGCAGAGTATTCTTGGCAGGCGGTAAACCGGGGCTGGCAGCATAATTCCAGTCGCTCAAATCGGGATTGTGTCTTGCGCGATGTGTCACCCAAGGGCATGAACGCGCCCGATCGGGGTTCAAACTGGCCCCGTTGCGCGGAGGATATGCATGCGCCTGGCAGTGCTGAAGGAACGTCGTGCTGGGGAAACCCGGGTGGCCGCCACGCCGGAGACGGCGAAGAAACTCGCGACCCTGGGCTGCCATGTCGCGGTTGAGGCCGGGGCGGGGCTTGCCTCGGGCTTTACCGATGCCGCCTATGCAGAGGCTGGCGCAGAGATTTGCACCGATGCCGCCGCCACCCTGTTCGGCGCGGGCGTCGTGCTGAAGGTGCGCGCCCCTCTCGGAGCGGGCGAGGGCGAGGTGGATGAACTCGCACTCATGCATCGCGGCGCGCTGCTGGTTGGCACGCTCGAAGCCGGCGCCAATCCCGGCCGGGCCGAGGCCTATGCCGCCATGGGGCTCGAGGCTTGCGCCATGGAATTGCTGCCCCGCACCACACGGGCGCAGAGCATGGATATCCTCTCCTCGCAGGCCAATCTGGCCGGATATCGCGCTGTGATCGAGGCAGCAGGCGCCTTTGACCGCGGCTTCCCCATGCTGATGACCGCGGCCGGAACCATCCCCGCCGCCAATGTCTTCATCATGGGTGCGGGTGTGGCCGGGCTGCAGGCCATCGCCACCGGCCGCCGCCTCGGCGGGCGCGTCTCGGCCACCGATGTGCGCCCCGCCGCCAAGGAGGAGATCAAGTCGCTCGGCGCCAGCTTCGTCGGCTACGAGGATGAGGAGAGCAAGAACGCCCAGACCGCTGGTGGCTATGCCAAGCAGCTCTCGGCGGATTTCTATGCCAAGCAGGCCGATGTTGTGGCCGCCCATATCGCCAAGCAGGACATTGTGGTCACCACCGCCCTCGTCCAGGGCCGCAAGGCGCCGACCTTGGTGACGCAAGCCATGGTCGATAGCATGAAGCCGGGCAGCGTGATCGTGGACATCGCCGCCGATGCCGGCGGCAATTGTGCGGCCACCCGCCCCGGTGAGCTGTTCATCACCCCCAATGGCGTGAAGATCCTGGGTTATACCAATTGGCCCGGCCGCATCTGCGCCGCCGCCTCGGCGCTTTATGCCCGCAACCTGCTGACCTTCATCACCACCTTCTGGGACAAGGAAGCCCAGGCGCCCAAGCTGCCCGAGGGTGATGATATCGTTCAGGGCGTCACGCTCACCCGCGCTGGCGCCGTGATCCACCCCAGCCTGACCGCCACCAAGGCCGCCTGAGGAGCACACGATGAACCCCACAGAACTGGCCAGCCAGGCCCAAGCCCTCGCCCAGGCGGCGATGGTCCATGCGGAGACGGCCCGGCGCTTTGCCGAAGCCCTCTCGCCCGCCGCCCAGGCGGTTGAGCCCTTCATGCTCATGCTGACAATTTTTCTGATGGCCTGCTTCGTGGGCTATTATGTGGTGTGGAACGTCACACCCGCGCTGCATTCACCGCTGATGGGCGTGACCAACGCCATCTCCTCGGTGATCGTGGTGGGTGCGATGCTGGCGGCCGGCCTGGCTGAATCGCCGGCGGCGAAATTCTTTGGCTTCGTTGGTGTCACCCTCGCTGCCGTGAACATCTTCGGCGGCTTCCTCGTCACGCGGCGCATGCTCGCCATGTTCAAGAAGAAGGGTTGAGCCCATGGCGCATACGCTTTCCACCCTATGCTACCTTGTCGCCTCGGTGCTGTTCATTCTGGCGCTGCGCGGCCTCTCTCACCCTGAGACCAGCCAGAAGGGCAACCAATACGGTATGATCGGCATGGGGATCGCCATTGGCGCCACCATGCTGCAGCCGGGCATGTCGTTCTCGGGCATTGGTATTATCATTGCCGGCCTCGCGGTTGGTGGCTCAATCGGCGCGGTGCTGGCGCAGAGGATTGCCATGACCTCGCTGCCGCAATTGGTGGCGGCCTTCCACTCGCTGGTCGGCATGGCGGCGGTTGCAGTGGCGGCGGCGGCCTTCTACGCGCCGGACAGCTTTGGCATTGCCAAGGCGGGGGGCGGCATCAAGACGGCCTCGCTGCTGGAGATGTCGCTCGGTCTGGCGATTGGTGCGATCACCTTCTCGGGTTCGGTCATCGCCTTCCTCAAGCTGGATGGGCGGATGTCGGGCGCGCCCATCACCTTCCAGGGCCAGCACAAGATCAATGCGGCGCTCGGGGCGCTGCTGCTGCTGTTCATCCTGCTCTTCGTGGCCACGGGTTCGCCGATCTTCTTCTGGCTGATTGCAGGCCTGTCCTTCGTGCTGGGCTATCTGCTGATCATCCCCATCGGCGGTGCGGATATGCCCGTCGTGGTCTCCATGCTGAACAGCTATTCCGGCTGGGCAGCGGCGGGGATTGGTTTCACCATCGGCAATCTGCTGCTGATCGTGACCGGCGCGCTGGTGGGTGCTTCGGGCGCCATTCTCTCCTACATCATGTGCAAGGGGATGAACCGCTCGATCATCAATGTGCTGCTGGGTGGCTTTGGCTCGGATGGCGGCGTGGCGGGCCCGGGTGGTGGTGGCGATAGCGACCGCCCGCCCGTCAAGGCCGGCAGCCCAGAAGACGCGGCCTATATGATGAAGAACGCCCAGAAGATCATCGTGGTGCCGGGCTATGGCATGGCGGTGGCGCAGGCCCAGCAGGTGCTGCGCGAGATGGGAGATCTGCTCAAGAAGGAAGGCGTGGAGATCAAATACGCCATCCACCCGGTGGCCGGCCGCATGCCTGGGCACATGAACGTGCTACTGGCCGAGGCCAATGTGCCTTATGATGAGGTCTTCGAACTCGAGGAAATCAACCCCGAATTCGCTGATGCCGACGTCGCCTTCGTGATCGGCGCCAATGACGTGACGAACCCTGCGGCGAAGACCGACAAATCCAGCGCCATCTATGGCATGCCTATTCTGGATGTGGAGCGCGCCAAGACCGTGTTCTTCATCAAGCGCGGCATGGCCTCGGGGTATGCCGGCGTGGACAATGAACTCTTCTTCCGGCCGAACACCATGATGCTGTTTGGCGATGCGAAGAAGGTGACGCAGGAAATCGTCCAGGCTCTGCAGCGCTGAGCCTGGCTTTCACCGAGCGCCTCCAGGTGGTTTTGCCACCTGGAGGAAATGGGCTGGTCTGTTACCGCCGATAGGCCTCAACCACGCCACTCAGCTTCTGGGTCAGCGGCTTGCCGCGCCGGTCCACGCTGCGCCCGAGGCTCACCCGCACCCAGCCTTCGGAGACGCAATATTCTTCCACATTGGTCCGCTCCACCCCGTTGAAGCGGATGCCCACGCCTTGCTGCAGCAAGGCCGCATTGTGGAAGGGGCTGGCCGGGTCGGTCGAGAGACGGTCGGGCATTGCCTCGGTGGCTGCGGGGCTTGTGGGTTCTTCGGTCATGCTGGTCCTGGAGTTGATGGCTGCGGTGTGGCGCCGCCGGTTCAGACGTTGAAGCGGAAATTCATCACATCGCCATCGCGCACGATATAGGGCTTGCCCTCGATGCGCAGCTTGCCGGCCTCCTTCGCACCCTGCTCGCCATTCAGTGCGATGTAATCCTCATAGCCGATGGTCTCGGCGGCAATAAAACCACGCTCGAAATCGCCATGAATCACGCCGGCCGCCTGGGGGGCCGCGGTGCCGCGGATGATGGTCCAGGCCCGGGTTTCCTTGGGGCCGCAGGTGAAATAGGTGATCAGCCCCAGCAAATCATAACCGGCGCGGATCACCCGATCGAGGCCGCTATCGGGCAGGCCGAGGGATTCGAGGAATTCGCCGCGGTCATCGCCGGCCATCTGGCTGATTTCGGCCTCAATGGCCGCACTCACCACCACGGCGCGGGCATTCTCGGCCGCGGCCTTTTCCATCACCCGGGCGGAGAAGGCATTGCCCGTGGCGGCACTCGCCTCCTCGACATTGCAGACATAGAGCACGGGCTTGGTGGTCATCAGCTGCAGGCGGCGGGCGTTTTCCTCTTCACCCTGGGGGATGGCGGTGCGGGCGGGGCGGCCGGCGATAAGGGCGGCCAGCAATGGCTCGATCAGCGCCAGTTGGGCGGCCGATTCCTTGTCACCACCGCGGGCGCGCTTGATGAGGCCTTGCTGGCGTTTTTCCAGCGAATCCATATCGGCGAGCATCAGTTCGGTCTCGACCGTATCGGCATCGCGCAGCGGATCGACCGAGCCATCGACATGGGTGACATCCACATCCTCGAAACAGCGCAGCACATGCACGATGGCGTCGGTCTCGCGGATATTGGCCAGGAACTGGTTGCCCAGGCCCTCGCCCTTGCTGGCGCCGCGCACGAGGCCGGCGATATCGACGAATTCAAGGCTGGTGGGGATGATTTTCTGGCTCTTGGCCACCCGGGCCAGATTGTCGAGCCGGGGGTCGGGCACCGCAACCCGGCCGGTATTGGGCTCGATGGTGCAGAAGGGATAATTCGCCGCCTGCGCCGCCACCGTCTGGGTCAGCGCATTGAACAGCGTGGATTTGCCGACATTGGGCAGGCCCACAATCCCGCAATTGAAACCCATTTTTCTGCCTGTTGGTTCGTGCTTCGCATGAAGGCCGCGCGGTGGCGGCCTCAGCGGTTGCTAAGCGGTTGCGATCTATGCGCGGGGTTTGGCATGGGCGTCACCGCAAGGCTAGCCGAGGCCCATGGAAATCAGGCCCTGGGGCCACTGAAAGAGCGCTTCACCTCCAGCGATTAACACAGAATGGCCGAGAGCATTCAGGGGATCAAAAACTATTTCCAAAACTATAAGTTATTATTATACTGAGAGTCCGGAGAGGGAGATATGGCATGAGAAATTACTTTGCGGCGGAGTTAATGAGGGGGATATTAGTCCTATGAATTTTGAGTGGTTGTGCTCAAAATGTTTGGGTCAAGCCGGGGGCTAACCAAGAATCATTTCGGGCGGATAATTATGGTTGCGAGAGAGACTCACGGCAAAGTGGGGGATTTGGTACGGGGTTGGTTGGCGCCATTGAGGCGCAGGCTTTTTTTAATCGGTGCATGACAGCGCGAGGATGGAGCCTTCAAGAAAGGACACAGGCCGAAGCGTCAGCCAGTATAAATCGCGATTCAATTCAGTCTGCTGTCCAAACGCGAAGAAATTGTATATCCGATGTGCGCCAACAATCTCGACTTCAAATTATCCAAAATCGATTAAGTGATATTTCTACAGGTAGATTCACATTTAATCAGATGTCTAGTAATGATGTTCCTACTCCATCCGAATTATCTCTGATTCTTTTTTACGTAACGGAGGTAAATTTCTGCACTGAGCGATTCTTTTCGACTGTCGACGCGATCATGACCCCTCAGCAGTTGGCACATTTGAGAACCCAGCGAGCGGCGTTTGAGGCATTGCTGGCACAACTCGCACGACGCCAAATTTCCTGGGGTGATTACGCGACGCGAAGCAACCAAATATTAGACAACGCCGAACGGAGAGCAAACTAGCGCATTTTTTATATTGAGCGAAATCATCCTGCCAGCGCCTGGGCCAATTCCTGCGCCATGATGGAAGCCGCAATGCGCGCCGCGCCATCATCGGTGGGCAGCGCCAATGCCGCCGCCCGCAGCGCTGGCACCAGCGTGGCCGCGGGCAGGCCGGCGCGTTCGGCGGCGCGGGCCATGCGCAGGGCGGCATCCGGGCTGCCCAGGCAATCAGCGGCTTCGAGCAGCAGGGCGGCGCGCAGGGCGGCATCACTCGCCGCCTGGGCCACGATGCGGGCGCGGCGGATATCGCTGAGCGGGCCGGCATCGGTGGGGCCGGGCAGGCAGGCGCGCAGGCCGGCCGCCGCCTGTGCCAGGGTTTGCGCCTCGCGCATCAGGGCGCTGGCCAGGGCGGCGGCGGCATTGGCCTGGTCTTCCAGCCCCGGGCCACCACCGAAATCGAATTCCATATGCGGGTCCATCACGCCTCCTGGGTCAGCAATGCGACGCGGGTCATAAAATCGGCCTCCCGCCCTTCGGCCAGCATGGGCGCGGCATCGGCCAGGCTCTCCAGCAGCGGCGCCAGCCAGGTTTCGTCCTTGGCGAAATTGCCCAGCACATGGCCGGTGACGCGCGCCTTGTCGCCCGGATGGCCAATGCCCAGCCGCACCCGGGCGAAATCGGCGGTGGCGAGGGCGCGCTGCATATCGCGCAGGCCATTATGCCCAGCCGTGCCGCCACCGCGCTTCACCCGGATTTTCCCAGGTGCGAGGTCCAGTTCATCATGCCAGGCGGTGATCGCGGCGGGGGCGATTTTGTGGAACGCGGCCGCAGCCTGCACCGCATCGCCGGACAGATTCATATAGGTCATTGGCTTGAGCAGCAGAACCCGCGCGAGGCCGATGCTGCCCGCCGTGGTCTCGCCCTTGAACTGCTTTTTCCAGGGCGGAAAGCGATGGCGCCGGGCGATCTCGTCCAGCGCCATGAAGCCGATATTGTGCCGCTGCCGGGCATGCTCTGAGCCGGGATTACCCAGCCCGACCCAGAGCAGCACGGCTGTGCCTTACTTCTTCTTCGCCGGAGCAGCGGCGGCGGGTGCCGCCTTGGGCGCCTGCTTGCCCTTGCCCTTGGCCGGGGCCGCCACCACCACCGGTGCGGCGATTTCCTCAACCACGGGGGCTGCGATGGTCGCGACCACGAAGTCACGGTTGATCACCGCCTTGGCGCCGAAATTCGACACCAGCGCGGACCAGCGCAGGCTGTCACCAATGGCGGCAGCGGCGAGGTCGATCTCGAACTTCTCCGGGGCCAGATCGGGCTCCGCCAGCACTTCCAACTCGCGGCGCACGACGTTGAGCGTGCCGCCGGCCTTGAGGCCGGGGCAGGTGGACTCATTGAGGAACACCACCGGCACCTTGATGCGAATGCGCGCACCGGGGGCCAGACGCTGGAAATCAATATGCACCGGCCGGTCACTGACCGGGTGGAACTGGATTTCCCGCATCAACGCGGTTTCGGTCGGCCCACCGGCCACCGCAACCTCATAAATATGCGACTGCCAGGAGCCCTTATGCATCTCCTTCATGATGACGCGCGGGTCGAGCTGAATCAGCGTCGCCTCCCGCTTCGCACCATACACCACTCCGGGCACGAAGCCCTCTCGCCGGGTCGCGCGCGCCGCCCCCTTACCGGCCCGCTCGCGCGCCGCAGCCTCGATCCTGATTGTTTGGACCATGCCACTCGCTCCTATTTCGGGTTTGAACTGGCGCATCAACGCCAATTACGCCGGCCTCCAGGGGTGCCAGCGCGGTGGCGTGGTAGCGGGGTGGGGGGGGGAATGCAAGGGGGAGCCGGTTGCCCGGGGGAAGGCGCTGCCTTCCCCCGTACCCCTATCCGGCAAGGGCCGGGGGGGCCTTGCAACCCGGGAGAGAGCCTAGATTCAGGCTGCTGGGGGTTCGCGGCGTTCGCGTTTGACCAATAATTTGTTCAGGGCGTGGACGTAGGCGCGGGCGGAGGCCACGATGGTGTCGGTGTCGGCGCCTTGGCCATCCACCAGCTTGCCGGCCTCTTCCATGCGCACTGTCACCCTTGCTTGCGCATCGGTGCCGCCGGTCACGTTCTGCACGGCGTAGAGTTTGAGGGCCACATCATGGGGGTAGGCATCGCGAATCGCGGCGAAGGTCGCGTCCACCGCACCATCGCCGGTGGCCATGCCATCGCGCTTTTCGCCATCCACCTCCAGTGACAGCGTGGCCATGGGCTTGGCCCCCATGCCTGTCGCCACCGTCAATGCGGTCAGCTTCACCCGGTTCTGTTGGTTGGAGATCTCGTCATCCACCAGGGCGGCGATATCCTCGTCATAGACAATTTTCTTACGGTCGGCCAAATCCTTGAAGCGCTTGAAAGCGTCATTCAATTGATTGTCGCCCACCTCATAGCCCAGCGTGGCCAAGCGGTCGCGGAAGGCGGCGCGGCCGGAATGCTTGCCCAGCACCAGGGAGGATTTCGTCCAGCCCACGCTTTCGGGCGTCATGATCTCGTAAGTGCTCGCATCCTTCAGCACGCCATCCTGGTGGATGCCGGATTCATGGGCGAAGGCGTTGCGGCCCACGATGGCCTTATTGGGCTGCACATCAAAGCCGGTGATGGCGGCGAGCAGGCGCGAGATGCCCAGCAGCCGGGTGGTCTTGATCGAATGCTTCGCCGCCAGCTTGTCATGGCGGGTGCGCAGCGCCATCACCGCCTCTTCCAAGGCGGCATTGCCCGCGCGCTCGCCAATGCCATTGATGGTGCATTCAATCTGCCGCACACCGGCCTGCACTGCGGCCAGGGTATTGGCCACCGCCAGGCCCAGATCATTGTGGTTGTGGGTGGAGAAGATCACCTGATCGGCATTGGGCACCCGCTCGCGCAGCATGCGGAATTGCCGCGCAGTCTCCTCCGGCAAGGCATAGCCCACGGTGTCGGGGATGTTGATGGTCGTCGCGCCGGCGCGGATCGCCGCCTCGACGCAGCGACACAGAAAATCATCCTCCGAGCGGCTGCCATCCTCGGCCGACCATTCGACATCAGCGGCATGGTTGCGCGCGAGGGTGACGCTCTCGGTGATGCGGGCCAGCACCTCATCATGGCTCATGCGCAGCTTTACGCGCATATGCAGCTCCGAAGTGGCCAGCACGATATGGATGCGCGGCCGCGCGGCGGGCTTCACCGCATTGGCGCTGGCCATGATATCGGCCGAATTGGCGCGCGAGAGCGAAGCGACCACCGGGCCCTCTTTGGCGAATTTGCGCGCGATGGATTGCACGCTTTCAAAATCGCCAGGGCTGGCAATGGCGAAACCGGCCTCGATGACATCGACGCCCAGATCATCGAGCGCCTCGGCCATGCGCAGCTTCTCCTCGAGATTCATCGAGAAGCCGGGCGATTGCTCGCCATCGCGCAGCGTGGTGTCGAAGAAGATGATGCGGTCGTCGTCCAACTGGCCAAAGCTGGGATGGATGATGGGCATGTTATGCTTTTCCGTATGCGTGGGCTTCGAAGGGGGCACCCCCCATTTTGCTTCCCCTGGGCGACCCCGGCCGATGGCCAGGCATGCTGCTCAGGGGCGCGTAAGTCGAAGCGGAAGGATGGCGCCGGACGCGCGCGACGGCTGCAGCGGCAGAACCGCAGCGCAGACAGCACAAAGGGACAGGCGCATCACCATGGGCTCCAGCCTAGCCCTCGGCCGCGCGGCAATCAAGCACGGCCATGGCCCAAGGGGGCAAAGGAGGCCTGATGGGCCAGTTCCTGGATCATCGCCTGCAGCAGCGCCATGCGCCTCGCATTGAAGGTGGCAGGGGGCATGGTCTGCATCTCGGCCTTGCCGCCGCGGCGCAGCCAGACATGAAACTCGCAGCCCGCCGCTGGGGTGATACGCTCAATCTGCCAATCCAACAGCCCGATCTGCGCCAATTCCATGATCATCAGCGCAAAGCTTGAGGGCGTGAATTGCCACACATGCAGGTCAAGATACGCCGATGCGGGCGCTTCGCTGATTTCGCTGAAGATTTTATAGGCAAATGGCACATCATTGGTGAAGCTCAGCGCCTTGACGCTTTCCTGGCCCCAGGCCCCCATGCCGCTATTGTTGATGCAATAGGCGTATTGTTCATAGGCGGTGCGGGCGGGGTGGCGGGAGCGGCGCTGCTGATGCGCTTCCAGCACATGCGCGGTATTGGTCAGGGGGCGGAAATAATCAAAGCAGAAGCGCTTATCCGGCACAGCGAGAATAACGCTGCCGCTCGGCCGCAGCAATCTCGCCGCACCGTCCAGAAATCCCACGAAATCAGGCACATGCTCGATCACGTGGCTGGCCAGCAGCGCATCGAAGCTGCCACGCAGGGCGGGGTCCACCGCATCCGAGATCACCCCCTCGGACCAGACGAAATCCACCGCCTCGATCCGCTCGGTCGAGACATGAGGGTCTTGGTGATACTTCGCCACCAGATCGGCCTGGCTGGCATGGTCGATGATGGTGGTGTTCCAGCCCTCGCTGCGCGGGGCGAGGGGGTTGTAGCTGGGGCCGATCTCCAGCAGCCGCGCCTCCTTGGGCAAATGGCCGATTAATAGGCTGGCCCGCGCCGCCTGGCCGGACAGCATGGCGGCTGCGGGGCGGCGATGGGCCTCCCAGGGGCCGACCCGGCGGCTGGGTGTCGCCGCATACTCGAAGCGCCCATCAAGCGCGAGGTTGGGGTTGTAATAAGGGTCCTCGCCATGGCTGGCCGGCGGTGCCGTCGGCTGGGTGTCGGTTATGACGGGCTGAAAATCCGCCAGGATCTGCGGCCGGGGGTTGGCCCGGTGGAGCTGGGCGAATGGGGTATGGATATGGCGCAGGCCCATGGCCTGCATGCGCCTCGACAGGCCAATCGCCGCGTCTCGTGCGGCAATCCCCCCCTCCAGCATCCCAGCCGCGAGTACCGGGGCGCGGCGAAAGGCCATGCAGGCGCTGGGCAGGGCGGAGACGGTGCGCAGCAGCGCCTTCACCCCATGGCCGCCCTGGCCGAGGGCGGCCATGGGTATGAGGTCGGTTTGGGCATTGAGCACCAGGCCGATATTGGCGGCGCGGCCCTCCTCCTCAATGAGCCGGCAGCCCACCAGCCCCACCCCGGGGCGCAGCGCCTGGGAGAGCATCTCGTGCAGCCAGGAGGGGGCCTGTGGCATAAGGTCGGCATCGAGCAGCAGCATCACCTCGCCGCTCGCTTCCGCGATGGCCCGGTTGCGCAGGGTGGCGATATCCGGCGGGTCTGCCACGCTGATCAGCCGCACCCGCTCATCCTGTGCCAGCATGGCCAGCACGGTCCGCGCTGCCGCGGTGGTGGCGGCGGGATGGACCACCAGCAACTCGTCCGGCGCCGGCTCGGCGCGAAACAGCAACAGGCTGGCGCAGGCCAGAAGGTCACTGGCCGCCCCCTTTGCGATGAGGCCTATGCTCAGCCTTGGCAGCTCTTCTGGCAGGGCATGCACCACGCGGGTGAAATTCGCCATGCCCGGCACCGGCTGCAATTCGGCCACTACCCCCCGGCGGGCCAGATGGTCGGCTATGGCGCGCCGCGCCTTGGCCACGCATTGGTCCAGCCATTTCTGCGAGAAGGAACTGGCCGTGCTCACCTGCCGCCAATGATAGAGCACGGCGGGGATGTGATGGATGCGTTCGGGGGCGGAGGCATCGGCCACCCGCAGCGCCAGATCGTAATCCTGGCTGCCCTCATAGCCCAGCCGCAGCCCACCCAGCGCGATGAGAAGGCTGCGCCGGTAGCAGCCAAAATGGCTGACCATATTATGGCCGAGGATGAGGTCAGGGTCCCAATCGGTCTTGAAATAGGGGGCGAAGCGGTGGCCATTCTCGTCGATGAGGTCTGAATCGGTATAGATCAGGTCGGCATCCGGATGCGCCTCCAGCACCGCCGCCACCTCATAAAGCGCGTGCTGATGCAGCAGGTCATCATGATCGAGCAGGCAGGCGAATTCGCCGCTGGCCAGGGCCAGGGCGGAATTGGTGGCAGCCGAGATATGGCCATTCTGTGGCCGGAAGGTCAGCTTGATGCGCGGTTCGGCCGCGGCGGCGAGGCGCAGAATCTCGCCGGTCTCGCCATCGGTCGAGGCGTCATCGGCGATGCATAATTCCCAATTTGGCCAGGATTGCGCCCCCACCGAGGCGAGCATCTGGCGCAAATGCACGGGATTGGTGTTATGCACCGGCACCAGCACCGAGAGCAGCGGCTTATGCGCCATGGTGGCGATATGGCCCGCGATGGCCTCACCATTGCCCTCGTCGGCGGCGAGGTCCGACTGCCCATAGGGGGCATAGGCCCGGCCTTCCTCTTGGCCGTGCAACAGGTAATGCAGCAGCGGGTTGAAGCCCGCCTCAGCCACATCGGGATGAATGCTGAGGTAGAAGTGGCTGGCGAAGTCCGGCCCCGGGTCGCGGTTTTCAAAGCCGCCGTGTTTCAGATAATGCAGCGCCGGGTCCATCCCGCTTCTGGCCACATCTGGGTTGCGGCGCAGATACCATTGCGCATCGAAGAACGCCGAAGCGCGGATCAGGTCGAGGTGTTCGGCGGCTGCGCTATTGGTGTCTTCGCGATCGGTGGTCATAGAGATCCATGCCGTGGAGGATGGCCTCCAATAGCATGGAATCAATCCAACCGATAATATGCCCCGTCAATTTTATCCGCCGGCGGCAAGATTTTGGTCCGTGCTGCGGGTGGCCCAGCCGGTGGTTCGCCGCTCGATCACCTCGGCGATCCAGTAGAGCACAATGCCCATCATCCCGGTGGTGAGCAGCCCAGCAAACACCAGCGGCACATCGAAGCGCGAGGATGCCACCATCATCAGCCGGCCAATGCCGGCATTGGGCGCAACACTCTCGGCGATGATCGCGCCGACAAAGGCCACCGTCACCGCGATCTTCAGCGAGGCAAAGAAATACGGCATGGCGCGCGGCAGCCCCACTTTGAGGATGATGTCGCGCGGGCGCGCACCCAGGGCGCGCAGCACATCCTTCAATTCGGGCTCCACGGTTGCGATGCCGGTGGCCACATTCACCACGATGGGGAAGAAGGAGATCAAAAAGGCGGTGATCACCGCAGGCCAGACGCCAATGCCAAACCAGATGATCAACACCGGCACCACCGCCACCTTGGGGATGGAGTTGAAGGCGATCAGCAGCGGGTAGAGCCCCTTATAGACCAAGGTGGAACTGCCAATGGCGATGCCCAGCAGCAAGCCGGCCACGATGGCAAGGCCAAAGCCCATCATGGTGGAGTAGAGCGTCACCAGGCTGTCCTGCAGCAGCGGATACCACCAGCGCACCGCGGCAGCATAAATGTCATGCGGCGCAGGCAGAATGAAGACCGGCACGTTGAAGACGATGCAGCCGATCTCCCAGATGGCAAACATACCAATGATGACGAGCCAGGGCAGCATGGCCTGCAACCGGCGCTGCCTTCGCGCGGCGGCGGCCATGGCGTTGTAGCGCGCCTGCGCCCGGGGGGACATTTTCGATGCGCTCTGGGACATCAGGCAGCAACCTCCTCGCCGGAGCGCGCTGCGGCGATATAGCCGCGCAGATCATGCACCAGGTCCTGAAATTCGGCGGTGTAGGTGGTTTCCAGCGTCCGTGGGCGGGGCAGGGGATTGACCCGCTCGGCGATGATCCGCCCGGGCCTCGCCGACATCACCAGCACCCGATCGGCCAGATAGACCGCCTCGCGCAGGTCATGCGTCACCAGCACCACGGTGGGCTTCTTCGCCATCCAGACATTTTGCAGCACCGCCCAGAGATCCTCGCGGGTGAAGACGTCGAGCGCTGAGAAGGGCTCATCGAGCATCAGCAGGGCCGGGTCATGAATGAGGGCGCGGCAGAGCGAGGTGCGCTGCTGCATGCCGCCTGAGAGCTGGTAGGGGTATTTATTGTCGAAGCCTTCAAGGCCGACGAGGCGGAGCAATTCCCGCGCGCGCGCCTCATAAAGGGCGCGGTCACGGCCAAGCTTGTCGCGGTGCTGCGGCGTGACCTCGAGGGGCAGCATCACATTCGACAAAATTCGCCGCCAGGGCAGCAGGGTGGGCGCCTGGAAGGCCATGCCGGCAATGGTCAGGGGCCCATCCACCTCCTGGCCCGCCACCACCACATTGCCCTCGGTCGCGGGCCATAAGCCGGTGACGAGGCGCATGAGGGTGGATTTGCCGCAGCCCGAGGGGCCGACCACGGCGACGAATTCGCCCTGGTTGATGTTCATCGAGCAGCCTTCGAGGGCGAGGGTGCCGTCCACCCCGCCATAGCGCATGGCCACCTGATCGATTTCAACAAAGGGTCGGGTCATGGGTGATCCGTTTTCAGCAGGCGGAGGGCTTCGGTGAGGGCGTGTACATCCAAGCTGCGGCCTGCGTCGAGGCATGGCCGCGAATGCCGCTTCTGGCCCCAAGCCTGGCCGAGGCCGGTTGCAGGCCCTGAGGGCGGGATGCTGCGCATGATGGCCTCTTCGGCGCGGGTGTGGTGTTCGCTTAGCAAGCCGCAGGGCCCAGCCATACCGCCCACCCGGGGCTGCAGAAGCCTCTTGCCCGGCCATTGCCCAAAAATCGGGCATTTGGCGGGGAGGCGCGCTGCCTGGCGGTCATATCCGGTGCTGCGGGCTGGGCCAGGGGTTGGACCAGGGGGTGGGCCAGGGGGTGGGCCAGGGGGTGGGCCAGGGGGTGGACCAGGGCGGCTGGCCCTCAGCCGCGCAATTCCACCCAGACCGGCGCGTGGTCGGAGGGTTGCTCCTCGGCCCGGGCCTCGGTGTCCACGCTAAAGCTGGTCAGCCGCTCGGCCAATTCGGGAGAGAGCATGGCATGGTCGATGCGCAACCCGCGATTGGTCTCAAACGCCGCGCCATAATCCCAATAGGTGAATTGGTGTTGGCCCAAGGCGGCACTGCTCTCGGTCATGCCCAAATGGCACAACGCATTGAAATGGGCGCGCGATTGCGGGTGGACCAGCGCATCATTGGGCGGCAGGGCGCCCGGCGCCATGTCGCGCGCCGTGGGCACCACATTGAAGTCACCCAGAATGGCAAAGGGGGTGAAGCCATCCAGATGCTCTGCGGCGCGGGCATTGAGGCGCTGCTGCCAGCGCCATTTATAGGCCATGCCCTCATCGCCGCCGGAATTGCCATTGGGCAGGTAAATGCCGGCAAAATGCGCGCCCTCGGCCCGCACCTCGATATAGCGGGCCTGGCTGTCCTCCTCCTCGCCGGGCAGGGTTTCGGCCACGATCTCGAAAGGGATGCGGCCAAGCACCGCCACGCCATTGCGCCCGCCATGCTGGCCTATGGCATGGATGCGATAGCCCGAGGCGGCCAATTCGACATGAGGGAATTCCTCGGCCTTGCATTTGGTCTCCTGCAGGAAGACCAGATCAGGCGCGTGGCGGGCCAGAAAGCGCGCGAGATGCGGCGCACGCCGGCGGATGGAGTTCACATTGAAACTGGCAAGGCGCATGGCGCGGTTGTGGACGCCCCCGCGCCCGGCGGCAAGGTCTTAGAGCATTTTCAAGCCTCGCGCTTCGCAAGGCGAGGCGGAAAATGCGGGAAAACAAAAGCGAGAGCCGTTTCGCCGTCTTCGCTTGCGGTGAAACGTCGCTAGACCGCGAAGGAGACCCCGCAGCCGCAGCCGCTGGTGGCGAGCGGGTTTTCCACCTTGAAATGGCTGCCCATCAGCGCCTCGTGCCAATCCAGCCGGCTGCCGGCCAAAAACTCCAGGCTCACCGCATCGACCAGCACCGATACCCCATCCTGCTGCACCACCAGATCATCAGCCTCCGGCGCTTCGGCGAGATCAAAGCCATATTGCATCCCCGAACAGCCGCCAGCCGAGACCGAGACCCGCAAGGCGGCACCCGGGCGGCCCTGGCGGCTGGCGATGGCCGCGATTTCGGCCGCGGCGCGCGGCGTCACGGCGAAGGGGGCGGGCGACGCGTTGCCATCAGGCATGGTGGAATCTCCTTGAATGCGAACATAGTGGGCAGACCAGCATTTTTCCACAGGGGGTGGCCGCATGGCCGATCGCTTCACGCCGTATAGCAGCCTGGCGGCCTATGCCGTGCAGGCCGATGCCAGCCGGGGGCGGCTGCATGCCGAACCAGCCGATACCACCCGCAGCCCCTTTCAGCGTGACCGGGACCGGATTGTGCATTCGCGCGCCTTCCGCCGGCTGCAATACAAGACCCAGGTCTTCATCTTCCATGAGGGCGACCATTTCCGCACCCGGCTGACCCATTCCATCGAGGTGGCGCAGATCGCCCGCTCCATCGCCCGGCGGCTGCGGCTGGATGAGGATCTGGCCGAGGCGCTGGCGCTGGCGCATGATCTGGGCCACCCGCCCTTCGGCCATGCCGGTGAGGATGCGCTGGATGCCGCCATGCGCACCCATGGCGGCTTTGACCACAATGCCCAGTCGCTCAAGCACGTCACCATGCTGGAACGCCGCTATGCCGCCTTTGATGGGCTGAACCTGACCTGGGAGACGCTGGAGGGCCTGGCAAAGCATAATGGCCCGGTGCGCCAGCCCGCCCAGTATATCGCCGAATATGATTTCCGGCACAGCCTCGACCTCGCCAGCCATGCCTCCGCCGAGGCCCAGGTGGCGGCGATTGCCGATGACATCGCCTATAACAATCACGATCTGGAAGATGGCCTGCGGGCGAGGCTTTTCACCATCGAGGAGGTGGCCGCCCTGGCCTTGCCCGGTGCGGGGCTGGAGGAGGCCAAGCTCGCCCATCCGGGCATGGCGGTGGAGCGCCTTGCACCCGAGATGGTGCGAAGGGTGATCAGCCGGATGATCCAGGATGTGGTGGCCGAAAGCCAGAACCGCATCGAGGCCTTGGCACCGGCGGATGCCGATGCCATCCGCGCCGCCGCCCGGCCGGTGGTGGCCTTCTCGGCCGGCATGTTCGAGGCGAATAAGGCGGTGCGCGCTTTCCTTTTCGAGCGGATGTACCGCCATTGGCGGGTCAACCGCACCGTGGGCAAGAGCCGGCGCGTGGTGCAAATGCTCTTCTCCCTGCTGCATGGCGGGCCGCAAATGCTGCCCGATGAATGGCGCGCGCGGGCGGGCGATGCCGGCACGCCGCGGGCGGCGCGGGTGGTGTGCGACTATATTGCCGGCATGACGGATAGGTTTGCGCTGGAGGAGTATAAGCGGCTGACTGATCCGAGTGTGCCGGGGTGAGGGCGCCTTTGCTCAATCAGCCCTGATCCCGGTCGCCCGCACCAATTCCGCCCATTGCCCACGGTCGCGCGCGATATAGGCGGCGTAATCCTCCGTGCTCATCGGCAGGCTCGACATGCCCTGGCTCGCCAGGCGCTGCTGGAAGGCGGGCCGGGCCAGCAGCGCGGCAAGGGCCGCATGCAATGTGGCGATAATCGGCGCGGGCAGCCCCGCCGGGCCATTCAGCCCATACCAGTTCAGCACCTCATAGCCTGGAATGCGCTCGGCAATGGCGGGCACATCGGGCAGCACCGCAAGGCGCTGGGGCGTGGAGACCGCCAAGGCCCGCACCCGCCCATCGCGGATGAAGGGCAGGGCGGTGTTGATGGTATCGGCCATGCCCAGCACCCGCCCGGCAATGATGTCGGGAATGACCAGGGCGGTGCCGCGATAGGGCACATGCGTCATATCGAGCCCGGCGCGATGGGCCATTAGCGCGAAGGTCATGTGGGTGGAACTGCCGATGCCGGCCGAGCCATAGGCCAATTGCCCCGGCCTTGCCTTCACATACTCCAAGAAGCCGGCGAAATCGCTCACCGGCGATTGCGGCGCGGTGATCAGCACCGCCGGCACGCCGGCCAGTGCCCCGATCGGTGTGGTATCCGTGGCCGGGTCAAAGCTCAGCCGCTGCACCACCGGGTTCACCCCATGGGTGGCCTGGCTGGCCATGAGCAGCGTCAGCCCATCGGGGCGGGCGCGGGCGACGTATTCCGTGCCCACCGAGCCGCCGGCGCCGGTGCGGTTTTCCACGATCACCTGCTGGGCGAGCAGGGGCGAGATCTCCTCGGCCAGGATGCGTGAGATCACATCCGCAGCCCCGCCCGGGGCAAAGGGGGCGATGATCCGGATCGGGCGATCGGCCACCCAGGCCTGCGCCAGCGCGGGTGTGGCGAGGGTGGAGAGCAGCAGGTGGCGGCGCAGCATGGCGAACTCCGGCAAAAGGGGTGCAGCCAGGATGCAATGGCCAGCATGACTGCGCCACCGCCCGCGGGACGAAAACTCCCCCATCCCATCGGTTTCTGCCCAAGGCCTGGCCTGCCGATGCGCCATGCATGCCCATCACGCGTATTCCCGCGCCCCCCTGGCGATGGCATACCAACCCAATGCGAATCCTCTATCACCTGCCTTTGTCGCCATTTTCCCGCAAGGTGCGCCTCGCCTTGGCGGAAAAGCGCATCCCCTTCGAGTTGCGGCTGGAGAAGGTGTGGGACCGGCGTGAGGAATTCCTGGAAATGAACCCCGCCGGCACCGTGCCCGTGTTGGCCGAGGAAAACGGCCTGACCATCTGCGACAGCAGCGCGATCTGCGAATATCTTGATGAGGCCTATCCGGATATTTCGCTCTATGGCCGCACCCTGGCCGAGCGGGCCGAGGTACGCCGCCTCGTCGCCTGGTTTGACCTCAAATTCGGCGCCGAGGTGACCCAGAACCTAGTCTATGAGCGCCATCTCAAGCGCTCAATGGGCCGGGGCAATCCTGATGCTGCGCATATCCGTGCGGGCTATGCCGCCATCAAGCCACATCTGGAGCATATCGGCTGGCTGGCCGAGAGCCGCACATGGCTGGCGGGCGCGCATATCAGCCTCGCTGATTTTGCCGCAGCAGCCCATCTGTCGGTGCTGGACTACGCCAATGATGTCGATTGGAAGTATAATCAGCCGGCCCGCGAATGGTATGCCCGCATCAAGTCCCGCCCCGCCTTCCGCCCCCTATTGACCGAGCGGGTGAGCGGCCTCACGCCGCCTTCGCATTATGATGATCTGGATTTCTGACGATGTATGACATGTTTGCCGCCATGCGCGCCCGTGTGGTGGCCGCGCTGGCCGAATTATTGCCCGAGCAACCCGCCGAGGCTTTTTCTCGGGTTGTGGTGGAGCCGCCCAAGGATGCTTCGCATCGCGATATGGCCACGAATGCGGCGATGGTGGTGGCCAAGGCGGCCAAGCTCGCTCCGCCGAAACTCGCAGCCGATCTGGCGACAAAACTCGCCGCCCTGCCTGAGGTGGCCGAGGCCACGCCCGCCGGTCCTGGCTTTCTCAATATCCGCCTCGCGCCGGCCTTTCTGCGCGGCCAACTCGCCCATTTGCTGCGCATGGGCGAGACCTATGGCGATGCTCCGCCCAATGGGCGGCGGGTGAATGTGGAATATGTCTCGGCCAACCCCACGGGCCCCATGCATGTGGGCCATTGCCGCGGCGCGGTGGTGGGCGATGCGCTGGCCAATCTGCTGGCCAAGGCCGGCTATGACGTCACCAAGGAATACTACATCAATGATGCCGGGGCGCAGGTGCAGGCTTTGGCCTGGGCGGCGTATTGGCGTTATCTTGAGGCCGCGGCCCGCGGCGGCGCCCCGGGCGAGGTGCTGGATGCGCTGCGGGCCAACCCCGCCGAGGCGCGCGGCATTGTCGAAGCCAGTTTTGGCACCACGCTGCAATATGGCGGGGAATATCTGGTTCCTGTGGGCGATGCGCTCTTCGCCGCCCATGGCGCATCGCTGCTGCCGCCCTCCGACGCTATCCTCGCCCAGATCCGCCGCTTCACTGTGGACGCCATGATGGTCTCCATCCGCGAGGATCTGGCCGCACTCGGCGTCGAGGGCCAGCATTTCGTCAGCGAGGCGGCGCTGATCGAGGCCGGCATGCTCGACCGGGCCGAGGCGCTGCTGCGCGACAAAAACCTCATCTATCAGGGCGTGCTCGAAGCCCCCAAGGGCAAGACGCCCGATGATTGGGAGCCGCGCGAACAGACCCTCTTCGCCTCCAAGCAATTCGGCGATGACACCGACCGCGCGCTGCGCAAGAGCGATGGCACCGGCACTTATTTCGCCAATGACATCGCCAATCACCTGCACAAGATCGAGCGCGGCTTTGATGAGTTGGTCCATGTCTGGGGTGCTGATCATGGCGGCTATGTGAAGCGGATGAAGGCGGCGGTTGCGGCCCTTTCCGACAATCGCGTCAGCCTTGATGTCGTGCTCGCCCAGATCGTGCATGTGCTCAAGGATGGCCAGCCGGTGCGCATGTCCAAGCGCGCCGGCAGCTATATCACCCTCGCTGACCTGATCGATGAGGTGGGGCGCGATGCGGTGCGCTTCACCATGCTCACCCGCCGCGCCGATGCGCAGATGGAATTCGATCTCGACCGGGTCATCGAGCAATCGCGCGACAACCCGGTCTTCTACGTGCAATACGCCCATGCCCGTACCCGCTCGGTGCTGCGCGCGGCAGAGGACCCGAGCCTGGCCGATCTGGCCGAGGCACCGCTGGATACGCTGGTTGATCCGGCTGAAACCGCCCTCATTCATCGCCTCGCCTGCTGGCCCCGGGTGGTCGAGGCCGCCGCCGCTGCCCGCGAGCCGCACCGCGTGGCGTTTTTTCTGAATGACTTGGCAGGTGACTTTCATCTATTATGGAGTCGTGGGCGCAGTGATTCGACTCTGCGCTTCATCCGGGCGGATGAACCAGTTGCAACCCGGGCGCGTCTCGCGCTCGTGGCAGCGACGGGGGTGGTTCTCCGCTCCGGCCTCAGGGTCATGGGGGTGACACCTGTCGAGGAGTTGCGTGATGACAATAAGGCGGATTCTGCCTCTGGCCTGTGATGGCTGGGCCGGTGGTCTAGGCATGGAATACTGGCCCGGGGGGGGCAGCCATGAGTGACGCGCAAAGATCCTGGCCAGGTGGGCCGGGTGATGATGGCTTCGCGCCGCGCCGGCCGATGCGCACGGCCAGCATCAAGCCCGCGCCTCGCCTGCGCACCCTGCCGGATGTTCCCAGGCGCGCGCTGATCATCGCGGTTGGCCTCACCGGCTCCGTGCTGCTCGCCGCCACCATCATCTGGGGCATTTCCCGCATGGGGCCGCGCAGCGCGCCGCTGATCGAGGCCGATGGCCGGCCCTTCCGGGTGCGGCCGGAAAACATGCCGACACCGCCCGCCACACCGCCGGCGAATCCGCGCAGCCAGGCTCGCCCGGACCAGGCAGCAAGGCTGGCCCCCGCCCCCGAGGCGCCGCGCACCGATGCGCTGCGCCAGCAAATGGAGGCCGCGGCCACGCCGCCTGCACCGCCGCCACCAGCCGCCAGCGCCGCGCCCAGCCCGGCCCCGACCATGGCCGTACAAAGCACGCCAAGCACGCCAAGCACGCCTCCGCCGGCGCGCCCCGCCGCAGCACCGTCAGCCCGCCCCACCGCGCCGCCACCGGCAGCGCCCGCGGCCACAGCGCGCACGGCCACGCCCGCCCCCGGAGCGGCGCGCCCCGCCGCACCCGCTGCAGCAGCGCCAGGCCGCGCCGAGGTGCAATTCGCCGCTCTCGTAAGCGAGGAGGCGGCCAAGCAGGAATGGGAGCGGCTGAAGCGCCGAATCCCGGCCCTGGCCACCATGCAGCCGCGCATCACCCGCGTCGAGCGCAATGGCCAGTCGCCACTGTGGCGCCTGCGTGTCGGCACGGCCGATGCCGCCGCTGCCCGTGGGTTGTGCGAGCAGGCGCGCGCCAAAAATGCGCAATGCCTGCCATTGTGATACGCCTATCCTTCTGAATAACGGGGCGATTCGGCATGGTGAAGCAGGGAGGGCGGCGCGCCGCCATAATCGGCCTGGGCGGCAGCGTACTGACCGCCGAGGAAGCCGCCATGCTGCGTCAGATGCCGCCGCTGGGGGTGATTCTCTTCGCGCGCAACATCGCAGGCCCTGCTGCGCTGCGCGGCCTGACCGACGCCATTCGGGAGATTCTGGGCGAGCAGGCGCCCATCCTCATCGACCAGGAGGGCGGGCGCGTCGCGCGGCTGCGCCCGCCAGATTGGCCCCCCTTTCCGGCGGCGGCCAGTTTCGAGGGCCGGCCTGGGCATAATGCCTATGCCAATGCCGCGCTGATCGGGCTGGAATGCGCCGCGATGGGGCTGAATGTGGTCTGCGCCCCGGTGCTGGATCTGCGCCTGCCCGAGGGTCATGGCATCATCGGCGACCGCGCCTTCTCAGCCGACCCCGCCGAGGTCAGCCGCCTGGGCCGGCAATATATTCATGGCCTTCAGGCGGCGGGCTGCATTCCCGTCATCAAGCATATCCCCGGCCATGGCCGGGCGCGGGCGGATAGCCATCTCGAATTGCCCCGCGTCAGCGCCACGCGTGAGGAACTGGCACAGGATTGCGCGCCCTTCGCCGCTCTCGCGGACCTGGGCGCCTGGGCGATGACGGCGCATATCCTCTATGAAAACCTTGATGGCGAATGGCCGGCCACCCTCTCGCCACGGGTCATCGCCCGGGTCATTCGCGGTGCCATTGGCTTTGCGGGTTTTCTGGTCTCCGATGATCTGGCGATGAAGGCGCTCAGCGGCCAGCCTGCGGCACTCGCCCAGGCCTCGATCAGCGCCGGCTGCGATGCGGTGCTGCATTGCACCGGTGATCTGGCGGAGAGCATGGCGCTGCTGGCCGATTGCCCGGCGCTCAGCGATGCCGCGATCGAGCGCCTCGATGCCGCCCGCGCCGCCACGGAAAGCCGCCGTGAGACATTGGACCCGGCCGCATTGCAGGCCATGCGCCACGCCCCCTTGGTCTCCAGCCCGTGATTGCTGAAATCCTTGCCTCGGTGCTGGCGGCGGTCATTGCCATCACCCTGCATGAGGCCGCGCATGGCTATGCGGCCGATGCCCTGGGTGACCCGACGGCGAGGCTGCTCGGCCGGATCTCGCTCAATCCGCTGCGGCATGTGGACCCGGTGGGCACGCTGCTTGTGCCGGGCATCCTGCTGGTGAGCCAATTGCTCACCATTGGCCGGGTGGAGGCGATGTTCGGCTGGGCCCGGCCGGTGCCGGTGGATATCCGCCGGCTGTATAATCCGCGCTGGGGCATGATGTGGGTGGCGCTGGCAGGGCCGGCGATGAATGTGCTGCTGGCCTTCATCGCGGCGCTGGCGGCGCATCTGGCGGGGTTGTTGGATGGCGATTGGGTGGCGCTGCTCTACCGTTCCGTGGCGCTGTTCATGCTGGTCAATCTGGTGCTGGCCAGTTTCAACATGCTGCCCATTCCACCGCTCGATGGCGGCCGGGTGGTGACGGCATTGCTGCCCTATGCGCTGGCGCGGCCCTATGCCGGGCTGGAGCGCTATGGCTTGTTCATCGTGCTGGGCCTGCTCTTCGTGCTGCCGCGGATTTCGCCTGAGCTTGATGTGATGGGCTGGGCCTTGCGCCATGTTGTGGCGCCGGTATTCAGCCTCCTACTGCGCGCGGCCGGGCATCCGGTATGAGCGCCCTGGCGCTCAATTTGGATGGCTTCGAGGGCCCGCTCGACCTGTTGCTCGACCTCGCCCGCGCCCAGAAGGTGGATATCCGGCGGATCAGCATCATCGCCCTGGTGGATCAATATATCGCCGTGCTGGAAGGCGCGCAGACGATTCGCCTCGAGATCGCCGCCGATTGGCTGGTGATGGCAGCCTGGCTGACTTGGCTGAAATCGCGCCTGCTGCTGCCTGAAGAGGCCGAGCCGGAGGAGGATGCCGAGGCCCTGGCCGAGCGCCTGACCGAACGCCTCGCCGAATTGGACCGCATGCGCCAGGCCGCCTTTTGGCTTTCGGGCCAGGTGCAGTTGGGCCGGGAGAGCTTTGGCCGGGGCGCTGCGGAAATCCTGCGCATGGAGGACCGCTCGGGCATTGTGGCTGACTTGCCGGCGCTGCTGCGGGCCTATGCCGGCGCGCGGCGCCGCGCCACCGCCGCCACCCCCTATGCGCCCAAGCCGCGCAGATTATTCTCGGTGGGCGAGGCACTGGCCCGGCTGCGCGCGCTGCTGGGGCGAAGCCCGGGCTGGACGGTGCTGCAGGGCTTCATCCCCGCCTCGCTTACCACGCCGCTGGAACGCCGCGCGGCTTTGGCCTCGGGCCTGATCGCCGCCTTGGAGGAGGCGCGTGGCGGGGGCGTTGAATTGCGCCAGGACCATGCCTTCGGCCCCCTGATGATCCGCCGTATGGAGGGCACCGCCCATGAGCCTGCCGCCACCCTCCAGCCCTGAACTCCCGGCACTCTGCGATGACGCAACCTTCGAGCATGCCCTGCGGGTGGCCGAGGCGCTGATTTTCGCCAGTGACCGGCCGGTGAAGCCTGAGCGGCTGCAAATGGCGCTGCCCATGGGCGCGCATGCGCCATCGGTGCTGACCGCTTTGCAGGCGCGCTGCGCCGGGCGGCCGGTGGAATTGGTGGAGATCGCCGGCGGCTTTGTCTTCCGCACCGCGCTCGAATTGGCACCCGCCATCACCCGGGTGGTTGAGGTGCCGCGCCGCCTGCCGCGGGTGGCGATGGAGACGCTGGCGATCATCGCCTATCACCAACCCGTCACCCGGCCGGAGATCGAGGAAATTCGCGGCGCCACCCTCAGCCAGACAACGCTGGACGCGCTGCTGGACATGGCGCTCATCACCAGCCGGGGCAAGAAAGAAGTGCCCGGCCGCCCCACGCTGTGGGGCACCACGCCGCGTTTTTTGGAGCAATTCGGCCTGAAGTCACTGGCGGATCTGCCACGGCGGGAGGATCTGGTTTCCAATGACGCGGCGCTGCCGCTGATCCTGGCCTCTGCGCCAGAGCAGGGGGAGTGACGGTTGGCAGGCTACGGAACAACCGTGATGGCGGAGGGAAAAAGAGCGAAAGGGCTTTGCCCTCTCGCGCTCTCCCACCAGGAAAATGATTTTCCTGGACCTTTGATTAATTTTAAAATCAATAACCTAACGAAGGTTCAGGAAATTGGTCGACATAGATCTCGACCCTGCTGAGGTGCCCGAGGGGCAAAGCGCCTCGATCTTTTCCCCCTCGGTATTCGTCTGCCAGCAGCCTGCCAGCCCCCGCCGCGACGTCGTGCTCATGAGCCTGGGTGACAAGCCCGCATCGCGCAGCCTCTATGGCGATGTTCCGCCAGGCCGAGGCCTTGTCCTGGCGCCGGCTTTGCGCCATAACCCGCTCGTCCGACGCGAAAGTGGTGGGCAAATCCACACGCGGCGCGCCCTTCCATCATGAAAGGGTCCGGTCCTGGATGGTCCCTGTACGGGATTTCCGGGAATGGCGCCACGGAGGTTCAACCGGACTACAACAGGAAGGAGTATCGCCATGGCGATGCCACAAGTCACTCTGCGCGTTCTGCTCGAGGCAGGCGTGCATTTCGGTCACCACACGCGCCGGTGGAACCCGCGCATGGCGCCGTATATTTTCGGTATCCGCAACCAGGTCCATATCCTGGATCTGCAGCAGACCGTCCCCCTCATGGACCGCGCGCTGCGCGCCATTCGTGACACGGTGGCCGGCGGCGGGCGCGTGCTCTTCGTGGGCACCAAGAAGGCGGCGGCTGAATATGTGGCCGAATCGGCCACGCGCTGCGGCCAGTATTACGTGAACCATCGCTGGCTCGGTGGCATGCTGACCAACTGGAAGACCATCACGGGCTCCGTGAAGCGTCTGAAGGAAATGGAAGGCCAACTCGGCGGCACCGTGGAGGGCCTCACCAAGAAAGAGGTCCTGATGCTGACCCGCGACAAGGAAAAGCTTGATCGCGCGCTGGGCGGCATCAAGGATATGGGCGGCCTGCCGGACATCATTTTCATCATCGATGTGGTGAAGGAAAAGCTAGCGATCGAGGAGGCCAATAAGCTCGGCATCCCCGTCGTCGCCGTGGTGGACAGCAATTCCGACCCCTCGGGCATCGCCTTCCCAATCCCGGGCAATGATGACGCGATCCGCGCCATCAACCTTTATTGCGACATGGTCGCCTCCGCGGTGCTGGACGGTATTTCGGCCGAACTCGGCTCCTCGGGTGCCGATATCGGTGCGATGGAGGAATTGCCGGTCGAGGATATCCTCGAAGCCGCTCCCGAGCCGGGCACCGAGCCCGCCCCGGAACTGACGCCTGAAATGTCGGCCGAATATGGCATCACCCTCGAGCCCGCGGCCGATGCCGCGCCGCAGGCCTAAATCGGGCCGCGCCCGGGCCAGCAGGCCCGGGTGCTTCGCTGAATTGTCATGCCAAGGGGCGGCTTCGTCCCTTTATGACACGCCGCCGGGCGCTTCTGCCCGCACCGAATGACCAACCGGACCTCTGGAGAGATAAACATGGCCGAGATCACAGCCGCCCTGATCCGCGAACTGCGCGAAAGCAGCGGCGCGGGCATGATGGATTGCAAGAAGGCGCTGGTTGAAGCGGAAGGCAATATGGAAGCGGCCATCGATTGGCTGCGCAAGAAGGGCCTGGCCGCCGCTGCGAAGAAGAGCGGGCGCATCGCCGCCGAGGGTCTCGTGGGTGTCGCCACCGGCCCGCAAATCGCCGCCATGGTCGAGGTGAATGCCGAGACCGACTTCGTTGCCCGCAACGAGAATTTCCAGAATTTCGTGGCCGAGGTCGCCGGTCTCGCACTGAGCGTGGGCGAGGATGTGGAGGCTATCAAGGCCGCCCAATACCCCGGTACCCAGCATTCAGTGACCGAGGAACTGACCCGGCTGATCGCCACCATTGGCGAGAATATGACCATCCGTCGTGCTCGGGTCTTCACGGTCTCCGAAGGCACCGTCGCCACCTATATGCACCAGGCGGTAAAGCCGGGCCTGGGCAAGATCGGCGTGCTCGTCGCGGTGGAGAGCAGCTCCGAATTGGAAGCGCTGCAGGTGCTGGGCCGGCAGATCGGCATGCATGTCGCAGCAACCCGCCCCGATGCGCTGGATATCGATGCGGTGGACCCCGCGGCCCTGGTGCGCGAGCGCGCGGTGCTGAGCGAGCAGGCCGCCGCCTCCGGCAAGCCGCCCGCGGTGATCGAGAAGATGGTCGAGGGCCGCATCCGCAAATTCTATGAGGAAGTGGTGCTGCTCGAGCAGGTCTGGGTGCATGATGGCGAGAGCCGGGTGCGCGAAGTGGTGAAGAAGGCCGGCGCCAAGCTGACCGGCTTTGCCCGCTTCCAACTCGGTGAAGGCATCGAGAAGGAAACCGGCGATTTCGCCGCCGAGGTGGCTGCGGCCGCGGGCATCGGCAAGGCCTGAGGCGCTGCGGCGGGGGCAACCCCGCCAGCCGTCCTGGCCCAGTCGTCCTGGCCCAGCCGGCCTAGCCTACCCACCCCCGCCGGCACAGCCGGCCTAGCTTGTCGGCCCCGCAAGCGCTCCGTAATGTGCGGCGCAGTTTGGCACCGCAGTTCCAGTGAGCCCACAACAATGAGCGAAACGCCCACCCATAAACGCGTCCTGCTGAAAATCTCCGGCGAGGCCCTGATGGGCCAGCGGGATTACGGCCTGGACAATGCAACCGTGCGCGCCATCGCCGAGGATGTGCGCGATGTGGTGGCGCTGGGCGTGGAAGTCTGCCTCGTCATCGGCGGCGGCAATATCTTTCGCGGCATCGCTGGCGCCGCCTCGGGCATGGACCGGGCGCAGGCCGATTACATGGGCATGCTGGCCACGGTGATGAACGCTCTGGGCGTGCAATCGGCGCTGGAGAAGCAAGGGGTGGCGACCCGGGTGCAATCGGCCATCTCAATGTCCTCGATCTGCGAGCCCTATATCCGCCGCCGCGCCATGCGGCATATGGAGAAGGGCCGGGTGGTGATCTTCGCCGCCGGCACCGGCAATCCATTCTTCACCACCGACACCGCCGCCGCGCTGCGCGCCGCCGAGATGGGCTGCGATGCGCTGCTCAAGGGCACCCAGGTGGATGGCATCTATTCCGCCGATCCGCGCAAGAACCCTGATGCCAAGCGCTACCAGGAACTCACCTATCTGGAAGTTCTGGCGCGTGACCTGCAGGTGATGGATGCCGCCGCCATTTCGGTGGCGCGCGAGAATAAGCTGCCCATCATCGTCTTCAGCATCCATGAACCCGGCGCCTTCAAAGAGGTCATGCTGGGCCATGGGCGTTTCACCACCGTCCGCGACGAATAGGAGCCCTCCCACATGGCCGCACCGGCAGACCCCAAGGCGCTGAAAGAGGACATGAAGCGCCGCATGGACAGCACCATGGAGACGCTGAAGAAGGAGTTCCAGGGCCTGCGCACCGGCCGCGCGAGCCCCGCCCTGCTGGAGCCCATTCGGGTCGAAATCTATGGCGCCATCTCGCCACTCAACCAGGTGGCCAATATTTCGGTGGGTGGTCCTGGCATGCTCAATGTCCAGGTGTTTGACCGCAGCCAGGCCAAGGCGGTGGAAATCGCCATCCGCGACTCGGGCCTCGGCCTCAACCCCCAGGCCGAGGGGCAGACGATTCGCGTCCCCCTGCCGCCGCTCACCGCCGAGCGGCGCAATGACCTCTCCAAGCAGGCGGCGAAATATTCCGAAGGTGCCAAGGTCGCCCTGCGTGGCGTCCGCCGCGACGGGATGGAGCAGGTTGCCGCCTGGAAAAAGAAGAGCGTCATCTCCGAGGATGAGGCCAAGCGGGCCGAAAAGGAGATGCAGACCCTGACTGACGAATATGTGAAGAAGAT